>DATDNV010000050.1:0-9171 GCA_036518075.1 Thermoanaerobaculia bacterium | reverse complement strand
GACGTCCCTCTCCCGGGAGCGCACGGCGACCTTCGCGCGCTCGCCCGGCTGGCGGACCGCGCCCTTGATCACGACGGTTCCATCGTAGATCTCCGGGACTTCCATCTCGAAGAGACGGATCAGGAGTCTCGGATCGGTGCGCGAGAGCACCAGCTGCGGGCCTTTCGGATTCCGATGCACGTCGTAAAGGATGGCCCGAATGCGCTCACCCTGGCCGTACCGCTCCGCGCGGGACTGCTGCTCGCGCGGGACGACGGCTTCGGTCTTGCCCAGATCGACCACCATGTCGCCGCGCTCGAACCGCTTGACCGTCCCACTCATCAATTCGCCGATCTTCGGCTGGAACTCGTTGTAGATGTTGTCCCGCTCGGCCTCGCGCACCTTCTGATAGAGCACCTGCTTCGCCGTCTGCGCCGCGATCCGGCCCAGACCGATCGGCTCCCGGTAGACACGAATCTGGTCGCCGAGCTGAACGTCGGAGACCTCGGTCGGGGGCTCGCCCTCGGCGCCCGGACGCAGCACGCGCACGTCCGCCTTGGTTCCGTGCTTGGACACGAGCTCCGTCGCTTCATCCAGCAGAATCTGTGGCGGCGGCTCCTCCGACTCGGTGTCGAGCTCCGCGACGACCGCGCGCGGCGCGTACACCGTCATCTCGCCCGTCTTGCGGTCGATGGCCGTCACGACCGCTTTGTCGTGGTAGTACTTTCGCGCGGCGGAGGACATCGCTTCCTCGAGGGCCCCGAACATCTTCTCGGGGTCGATGTCCTTCTCGCGCGAAACCTGTCGGATGACCGACGGATCAATAATCATCGAAAAGCCGTTCTCCTCGGTTCACCGCTTTGGCCAGGGAAACTCAAGCCTGGCCGAACGAATATCGCCGAAACGGACATTATAGATTTTGCCTTCCGCGTCATCAACGACGGTCAGCCGGTCTCCTTCCACCTTTCGCAGCGTTCCCATGAAGTTGCGCGCGGGTACGGGCCCGCCCCGGCCCCGAAAGTTCGCATCGGTGTCGGGCAGAACCAGATTCTCGGTCTGGACGCGCACGACTCTTCCCACGAAGCGCTCCGCGTCCGCGAGTGAGTAGAGCTTTCGATCGAGGCCCGCCGAGGAGACCTCGAGGCTGTAGCGATGCGGGATCTCGTCGGAGGCGTCGAGAATCGTCGAGACCTCCCGAGAGACCGCTTCACAGTCGTCGATCGACGCTCCTTCGCCGTCCGCGCGTTCCAGAACGACGCGGAGGACCGAAAAACGGCCCGCGCCGGCCGACTCGATCGCCAGAAGACGGCAACCTCTGTCCGCCGCGACGGCCCGGATCTGTTCGCTCGTGGTTTCGCTCAATTTCATCGAACAAAAAAGCGGGCCTCTGCCCGCTTGGTTTACGCCAGACGCTGCGATCTTTTATCAAAAGGACGGTCGCTAAGCAACCGGCTCCCCCCCGGGCGATCCGTCGAAAGTTGGGCTCAGGCGAAATCGGCCTTACAGTGGCGGCGTTACATAGAGTGGGAGGGGTGTGCGTCCCCAAAGAAGCCGTTTCCTGGACCTTGACGGCCCGGAAGAGGACGAGCCGGAGTCTTCGATTACCCACTCGATCCTCGGGTTGGATCGAGAGGGTGGCCGGAGGCCGCCATCCCGGCCCCCGCCTCCGGAAACCAAGGCACCGGATCCTTCCGCTCCGGCCCTCAAGGCCCCGGAAGCGCCCGCTCCGGAGGCCAGGTCCACGACGCCTCCCCCCGTGGACGTCCCGGTTCCCGAGTTCGAACGGGATCTCGAGGACCGTGTCAAACGCCCGATCCCTTTCGAGCGCGCGGTCCTGTTTTCACTCGCCGCGCACATTGCTTTTCTCCTCTTTCTGATCTTTGCGCCGGCATCCACTCTGAAAGGTCGGGGGTTGCTCGCCGCGTTCTTTCCACCGGAAGACAACAAACAGGACAGCATCCCGATCGTGTTTCGGGAAGCTCCCGGGCCAGCCCGCCAAAACCCGCGACAAGCCGAGCCATCGGACAAGACCCGCCGCGCGGGAGGCGGCGATCCGTCACGTCCGAAAGCGGACACGCCCTTCGTTCCCCAGCGCAACGGCGCCGAGGGGCTCGCGCCGGGCGCCTCGCGGCGGCAGAGTCCTCCGGCGATCGCTCAACAGCAGATCCAGCCCAACCCGGGAAACGATCGCACGTCGGCGGCGGCTCCCGGCGAGAAGTTTCCATCCGCGTCCGACGCGTTTCAGGTCCCGCCTCCCGGTACGGCGTCGACGGGTCCTGATGCGCGGCAGCTTGCGGGACTCGACCGGGCGATCCGAGAAGCCGCGAAGGCGGTCGGCTCGACGGGTCAGGGTGGCGCCGGGAATCCCAACTCCGACGGCGGTTTCGTCGACTCGGGGCCGCTGTCGTTCGACACAACCTGGTACGACTGGGGTCCGTACGCGGAAGAGATGGTTCGGCGGATCAAGCTCCATTGGGAGATCCCCGAGCTGGCCCGGATCGGGATGAAGGGACGGCTCACGATTCGCTTTTTCATCATGGCCGACGGGCGAGTCGAAGGGGCGCACATCGTGGCGCGCTCAGGCACTCCGCCATTCGATTTTGCGGCGCTGCAGGCGATCCTGAAGTCCGATCCCTTTCGTCCGCTGCCCAAAGACCTTCTCGCGCAGGTCCCCGGCAAGGACCGCGAGGGCATCACCGTAACCTTCTTCTACAATATGCGTCCCGAAAAGGAGTGAGTCCAACGTCTCAGGTCCAAGGTCCAACGTTCGAGCTTCCCGGGCCGCCCCCGGATGTTATGTCAGATCTGATATTGACCTCAAACCTTGGACTCTGAACCTTGGACTTTGGACCGCTCGAATGAATGACCCTGTTCAGATCCGGCGCGCGCTCCAATCCGCCCGGACCGTCGCGGTCGTGGGCTGTTCGCCCGACCAGGCGAGGCCGTCTCATGCGATCGCCCGCTATCTCATCGAAAGCGGGTACCGGATGATTCCGGTCAATCCGCATCACCGGGAGATTCTCGGCCGGCCTTGCTATCCGTCTCTCTCCGACATCCCTTCCGATGTCCGCGTCGACATCGTCGACGTCTTCCGGCGTTCGAGCGAGGTCGCCCCGGTGGCGCGGGAGGCGATTGCTCGGGGCACGGGCTTTTTCTTCATGCAGCAGGGGGTCATCGACCTCGACTCGGCCAGGGACCTGGAAGCGGCGGGAATTCCGGTTGCAATGGACCTCTGCATCCTGGTCGAACACCAAAAGTTGAGTCTCAGGAATGAGTAAGGAGGCGCCGGCGTTCTTCCAATGACCCGGAATACGGTCGCCGGATTCGAAGGAGCCACGAAATCCTATGCAGAAGTCAACCAAGCAAGCTTTGTCTTTCTCGGTACTCATCGCGGCGGCCGTGATTTTCGGAATGGTGGTCGCCGGCTCGGTCAACGTCACTCCTCGGCTGGAAGCGCAAAAAGAGGCGCCGGCGCGGGTGCGGCCCGCGAGCGCCGCCTCCCCGATGGCCGTTCCCTCCTTTGCCGACATTGCCGACGGGGCCATGCCGTCGGTCGTCTCCATCACTTCGACCGACATCGTGAAGGGGTCGGGGCGGCGTTACGGCTCGCCATTCGGCGGCGGGGGAGACTCAGATCCATTCGAGTTCTTTTTCGGTCAGCCGCGCGGCCGCGACCGGCGCGGGCAGCCGCGCGACGACGATGAGCACAAGGAGCAGCAAAGCGGAACCGGCTTTCTGATCTCTGACGACGGGTACGTCGTCACGAACTTCCACGTGATCGACGGCGCGGACAAGGTCGAAATTCGCCATGACAAGGAACGGTTCACGGCGAAGATCGTCGGCCGCGATCCGGCCACCGATCTCGCTCTTCTGAAGATCGATTCCAAGCAGCGCTTCGTCCCGCTGCCGCTGGGAGATTCCGACCGGCTCCGGGTCGGGGAATGGGTCATGGCGATCGGCGATCCGATCATCTTCGACAAGACGGTGACGGTCGGCGTCGTTTCGGCGAAGGACCGCTCGGGTCTCTCCGCCGACCAGACGACGCGTTCGTTCGAGAACTTCATTCAGACCGACGCGGCGATCAATCTGGGCAACTCCGGCGGTCCGCTCATCAACATCAACGGCGAAGTCGTCGGAATCAACACAGCCATCTACCGGCCGGCGCAGAACATCGGATTCGCCGTTCCGGTCAATACACTTCGCACGATCCTTCCGCAGCTGCGGGACCGGGGGAAGGTCGTCCGCGGATACCTCGGGATCAACATCGAGAACGTCGACCTCGACAAACAGGCGGCCTTCAAGTTGAAGTCCACCGAGGGCGCCTTCGTGCAGTCGGTCCTGCCCGGAGAGCCGGCCGATGCGGCGGGGGTCAAGCCCGGGGACACGATCGTCCAGGTCGACGGCACAACGGTCAAGGACACCCGCGAGCTGATCGGCTACGTCTCCGGCAAAGCACCCGGCTCGAAGGTGCGGCTCACCGTGGTTCGAGACGGCAAGGAAATGAATCTGACCGCCACGCTCGCCGAGCGGGGCGGGGATGGCGCCGGCGGCGGCGACAAGGGCGCCGGCGGCGCGGATGAGTCCCGCGGCAAGATCGGCATCTCGGTTGAGCCGGTCACTCCGCAGATCCGAAAGTCTCTGGGTCTGGATGCGACGGTCGACGGCCTCTACGTCAACCACGTCAAAGAGGTCTCGCCGGCCTTCGACGCGGGAATCCGGGACGGCGACATCGTCACCCAGGTCAACGGCCGCGCCGTCAACTCGACCGACGAGTTCGCGCGGATCGTCAAAGCGACGGCCAAGGGGGACTATCTGCGGCTCTATGTTTTCAAGCCGCAGGCCAAGGTTTCTCTCTTCGCCCTGGTCAAGATCGAGGATTGACGAGGATCAGTCATCAGTCCGATTTTCGCGCCCGCTTCGGCGGGCGCGCGCGTTTTTGGGAAGGAAAGCGCGCAGCCGGCAGTTGCTTTCGATGGACATGATCTCGTGCTCGATCGAACCTGAACGCTTCATGAACAATCCGGAGCAGCCGTGGCGCAGCGTGTATTGATCGTCGACGACGACGCGGGGATTCGCGACGCCCTGCGGATGATCCTGGAGTACGAAGGCTACGAGGTCGCGGTTGCGGCCGACGGCAAGGCCGGGCTCGCCGAGATCGAGACGGGCGCGCCGGACGCCGTGCTGCTCGACATCAAGATGCCCGGGATGGATGGATTCGAGGTGCTCGACCGGATCGCGGCCCGCGAGGGGGCCCCGCCCGTCCTGATGATCTCCGGGCACGGCGACATTGCGACCGCGGTCGAAGCGACGCGGCGAGGCGCGGTCGATTTTCTCGAGAAGCCGCCGCAGCGAGAGCGGATCCTCGTTTCCGTTCGCAACGCGCTCTCCCGAAACACGCTCGCCGCCGAGAACGAGCGGCTGCGAAAGCGGCTCGACGAGGAGTCGGTTCTCGTCGGAGGCAGCCCGGCGATGGCGCGGCTGCGCGAGGAAGTGGCGCGGGCGGCCCCCACGAGCGCGACGGTGCTGATCCTGGGGGAGAGCGGCACCGGCAAGGAGCTCGTCGCGAGGGAGATCCACAAGGGCTCGCGCGTCGCCTCGGGACCGTTCGTTCAGGTCAACTGCGCCGCGATCCCGGAGGAGCTGATCGAATCGGAGCTCTTCGGACACGAGAAGGGCTCCTTTACCGGCGCGGTGCGCAAGCAGACCGGAAAGTTCGTCGAAGCGGACGGCGGGACAATTTTCCTGGACGAGGTCGGCGACATGTCGGCGAGGGCGCAGGCGAAGGTGCTGAGGGTCCTCGAGGCCGGTGAGGTCGAGCCGGTCGGGGCCGCCCGCGTGCGCAAGGTCAACGTCCGCGTCATCGCCGCGACGAACCGCGACCTGACCGAGTCGATTCGCGCCGGCCGCTTTCGCGAGGATCTCTACTTTCGCCTCAACGTCGTTCCGGTGCGGACGCCGCCGCTGCGGGAACGGAGCGAAGACATTCCCGATCTGGTGGAGCACTTTACGAGGCTCTTTTCCGAGCGCGATCACCGCAAGCCCCGGCGTTTCGCGGGGAGCGCGCTCGGCGTGCTCAAGGCCCGCTCCTGGCCAGGAAACGTGCGGGAGCTGAAGAACCTCGTGGAGCGGGCGCTCATCATGAGCGACGCCGATCCGGTTGAAGCCCGCGAGCTTCCGCCCGAGGCGCGCGTCTCGCCGACGGAGATCTCGGAGAGGGGAATGACTCTGGCCACGCTCTCGCAGTTCAAAGAGTTTGCCGAGCGCGAATTCCTCGTCGCCAAGCTGCGCGAGAACGGATGGAACATCAGCCGGACCGCCGAAGTGATCCAGACGCCGCGCTCCAACCTCTACAAGAAGATCGAGCACCACAAGATCAGCCGCGAAGGGGACGCGTAAAACGAGCTGGCAGCTTGCGGCTCACAGCTTTCAGCCGGACGGCGTCTGGCTGTTAGCTGAGAGCTGACAGCTGATAGCTTTCTCCCGTGATTACCCTCCAGGACTTCATCGACACGGGCGCTCTGCTCGAAGGCCACTTCCGGCTTTCTTCCGGTCTCCACTCCGACCGCTACCTCCAGTGCGCGCGCCTGTTGATGTGGCCGGAGAGAGCCGCTGCCGCGGGAAAAGAGCTCGCGGGAAAGCTATCCGGTTTTCCGGTGCGATTCGTCGTCGCTCCCGCGATGGGGGGAATCATCATCGGACACGAGGTCGCCCGCGCGTTCGAGCTGCCCTTCGTCTTCGCGGAGCGTCAGAACGGCGCGTTCGCGCTGCGGCGAGGATTTCGGCTGTCGGCGGGCGACCCCGTGGTCGTGATCGAGGACGTGTTCACCACCGGGAAGTCGACGCGGGAGGTGATCGCGCTGGTCGCTGCGGCGGGAGCGAAGGCGATCGCCGCCGGCTCGATCGTGGATCGGGGACTTCCGCCCGGAGCCCTGGGCATTCCGTCCCGCTCACTCCTGACTCTCGACGTCCCGGCCTGGAGCGAAACCGAGTGTCCCTTGTGCGCCAAGGGTGTTCCTCTCGACACGCCGGGGAGCCGCTACGCCATGAACCAGGGATTGTGAACAGATGAATGGGACGCAGGCCGGGAGGAACGCCCTGGTTTGGAAAATCGCAGCGCCGGCCGCGCGCGCGACCGCCGACACTGAAGCGAGGCCGGGCGGGTCTCACCAACCGCAGTCATCACTCGGCTGCCCGGCCTCGGAAGAGAATGTTCAAAGTCAGCGCGGCGAGGTGAGCCGCTCGGATTAGAAAACGACGGGGCCTTCACTCTTAATTCTTCACTCTCAATTCGTTAGTATTGCCGCCAGTGGATCTAAAGAGAATCTGTGTTTACTGCAGCTCGGCCGGCGCGCGAGAGGAAGCGGTGGCCAAGGAGCTGCGCTCCTTCGGACGCGAGATCGCCAAGCGCGGAATCGAGCTCGTCTACGGCGGCTCCTCGCGAGGACTGATGGGTGCGCTCGCCGACGAGGTTCTGGCGGCCGGGGGCAAAGTCACGGGAGTGATTCCGAAGGCGCTGGAAGGGCGCGAAGCGGCGCACCGTAGCCTTTCGGAGCTAAAAGTCGTCTCGACGATGCACGAGCGCGAGCAGCTCATGTTCGAGCTCGCGGATGCGTTCGTCGCGTTTCCGGGCGGGTTCGGAACGATGGAAGAGATCATCGAGATGCTCACGTGGAAGCAGCTCGGCATTCACGGAAAGCCGATCGTGATCGCCAACATCGGCGGCTATTTCAACCCGCTGCTGCAGCAGTTCGAGCTCGCGATCCAGAAGAAGTACGCACGCCCGGAGGATCGCATTCTCTACGCCGTCGCCGAGAACACCGAGGCGATCCTGACTTTTCTCGAGGGAGCGCCGGTGATGTCCCGCAAAGCGGGGGATTGGACGTAACGTCGCCTTCACTTGCTCGGGACCTGCGCCGCCTGGCGCACCGGCGAGCGGGACTTGCAGCGAAGGCGGTCGCTCCGCGTCCGGCGCTGCGAAATTTTCTAAACGAGAGCTGAGCCGACCGGAGACTTCGCCCGTCGCGAATCGTTCTCGAAGCGATCTATATCAATATTGAAATAGTTGGCGAGACCTTTCTTGGGACTTCAGACTCAGCGCGTTTCGACGCTCGTTCCCTTCTCGACTCGGGCCGAGAGCGGAGAGCCGACAGCGGAGAGCTTTTCCCCCTCTCGCAGCTTCAGCTCCTCCAGGAACTCCCGGTTGATCGCCATCAGGTCGGCGAGGAGCGCCATCAGGAAGATGAGGACCCCGATCACGATCAAGAGCGCGGACAAGAACAGAGCAAATGAGTGGCCGGCGGTGTCCCCCGACAGGTGCGCCACCAGGACCCAGAGCCCCAGACCGAGGCCAGCGACCGAGAAGACGGCAGCGATGGTGGAGAAGATCTTCAGCGGCTTGTAGAGCGCGGTGATCCGCAGGATGTTGGCCGCCTGGATCAGGACGTACTTGGTCGGCGATGCGAGAAGCCGGGACTGGCGCTTGACCGCGCGCGCCTGCACCGGTACGGAGGCGACCCGCAGGTTTTTGAAGCCTGCCTGAATGAGCGTCTCCAGCGTGTAGGTCATCTTGGAGAAAACGTTCACTCTTCGGGCCGCTTCGCGCGAGAACGCCCGGAATCCCGAGGTCGCGTCGTGAATGTCGACGCCCGAGACCTGCCGGACCATCCAGCTCCCGAAGCGCTGGAGGAGCCGCTTGGTCGGAGAGAAGTGAGCGAGGCTTCCGGGGCTGCGGTCGCCAATCACGACGTCGGCGCGATCGGCGAGAACCGGAGCGATGAGGGCCGGAAGATCCGCCGGGTCGTATTGGAGGTCCGCGTCGAAGTTGACGATGACGTCGGCGCCCATCGAGAGGGCCTCCTCGAGTCCCGTGCGAAACGCGGCGGCGAGCCCATGGTGCGTGGCGAAGCGCACGACGCGGTCCGCTCCCGCCGATCGAGCCACTTCCCACGTTCGGTCGTTCGAACCGTCGTCGATCACCAGGATCGCGACTTCCGAGAAACCCGGCAGCCGCCGCGGGAGGGCCGCAATCGCGAGCGGCAGCGTCGCCTCTTCGTTGAGGGCCGGGATCTGGATGACGAGCTTCATCTCGGAGTCCAAAGTTTAAGGTCTAAAGTCCAAAGTTGAGACTTCAGCCTCGATTGGACCTTGGACCTTGGACCTTGGACTACTTCTTTCTCCCCACCATCACTCGGA
>DATDNV010000049.1:0-4981 GCA_036518075.1 Thermoanaerobaculia bacterium | reverse complement strand
CAGGAGTACATGAAGATCCGACGTTCATGGCCGCCTGGTTCGGGCTTTTGGTGACCGCGCTCAACCTGATGCCGGTCGGCCAGCTCGACGGGGGACACGTTTTGCGCGCGGCGGCGGGCCGCCGGCAGCCGCTGATTTCGCGAATCGTCGTGATCGTCGCGGTGCTGACCATATTTCGAGGCGCCACGTGGGCCGCGTTCGCGCTGATCGCGGCCGTCTTCATCGGAATCTCGCATCCGCCCGTGGAAAACGACGATGAACCGCTGGAGCCCGAGCGATGGCTCATCGCGGCCTGCTGTTTAGCTGTCTTCGTTCTTTGTTTTTCGCTCGTTCCGATACGGATGCTTTGAAGATTGGAGATCCCCAGTTCAAGATTGGGGACCCGGAGGATCCGTTTTGAATTTGGAATCTGCAATCTTGAATTCGAGAATGAACGTCGCCGGCCCGTCGTTGACGAGCTCGACTTCCATCTTTTCCCCGAAAGCGCCGGTCGCGACGGGAACGCCCAAGAGCTCGAGCGTCTTTGCGAAGTGCTCGTAGATCGGGCGCGCTTCCGATGCCGGGAGCGCTTTTTCGAAGCCCGGACGGCGGCCGCGGGAGAGATCCGCGGCGAGCGTGAACTGAGAGACGACGAGAACTTCCCCTCCGACGTCGGCGAGGGCGAGATTCATCTTTTCCTGCGCATCCTCGAAGATGCGCAGGCCGGCAATCTTGCGCGCCGCCTCCTCGGCAAAGACGCCGTCGTCGCCCCGCTCGGCGCCGATGAGCACGAGGAGACCGCGCCCGACCTTTCCGACGACCCGGCCTCCGGATCGAACTTCCGCCCGGGAGACGCGCTGTACGACGAGCCTCATCGCCGGCGGCGCCGCCAGGCCACACGGCGCAGCTCTTCGAGCTCCGGAGCGCCCAGAAGATAGGCGCTGCTCCAGTAGATCGCCGTGCCTCCGGCGATCAGGCCGAAGAGAGTGAGAACCGCGCGCACCATTCGCATCCGCGTGAAATCCACGGCGTGGAGTCCCAGCCAGAGTCCGACACCCATCAGGAGGGCGGCCACCGTGATTCTCGAGAGCGAGCGCAGAATCATGCGTCCCGAGATCCGGCCTTCGCGACGCCGCAGCACGCCGAGCAGGATCCCGACGTTGACTGCCGCCGCGATGGAGGACGCCAGTCCGATACCCGGCAGCCCGAGGATCGGAGTCAACAGAAAGCACCCGGCGACGAACACGACGCAGTCGGCGAACGCGGCGATCACCGGGAGCCGCGTGTCCTTCAGCGCATAGAACGCCGGGACGACGACCCGCACGACCGCGAAGAAGAAGAGTCCAAGTGACAGCGTGGCGAGGACGTCGGCCGTCGCGCGCGTGTCGCCCGAGTGAAAGGCGCCGCCCTGGAGCAAGACGCGCAGGATCGGAAATCGCAGAACGATCAGGCCAACCGTGGCGGGGACCGTCACGAACGCGATCAGGCGCAGCGAGAACGCGATCGTTGCCTTGAATTCGGAGCGGTCTTCGGCGAGCGCCTGCCGGGCGAGCAGGGGCAGGATCGCAGTCGCGAGCGCCACGGCGAAGCCACCGAGAACGAGCTCCTTCAAGCGATTCGCGAAGTACAGGCGCGACACGTTGGAAGTTCCGAGCCCTGTCGCAAATCGGGTCGCAAACGTCAGATTGATCGTGTTGATTCCGTAGGCGAAGAGACGAGGCGCCGCGAGCAGCAGCACCGAGCGGACCGCCGGATCGCGCCAGCCCAACGCCGGCCGGCCGACCGCTTTCAGCCGGGAGAGTTGCGGCCACTGCACGACCATTTGGAGAACCCCCCCGGCCAGGACACCCGCGGCGAGAGCATAGGAAGGTTCCGCCAGACGCGGCGCCAGGACGAGCGTCGTCAGGATGAAACCGATGTTCATGAAGATCGGCGCGGCCGCCGAGATCGCGAAGCGGTGATGCGCGTTCAGGATTCCCTGAAAGAGGGCGGCCATCGAGACGAGGAAGATGTACGGAAAGATCCAACGGTTCAGGCTCACCGCGAGCGCGAACTGCCCGGGGTTCTGGCGAAACTCGTGAGCGAGGAGATCGACGAGAAACGGCGAGAGCACGATCCCCGCGACCGTCAGCCCCGAGAGGATGAACGCAAAGGTCCCGACGGCCCGGCCGACGAATGCGCGCGCTTCTTCAGCTTTCCTCCTCTCGGTGATCTCGGTGTAGACCGGAATGAAGGCGGACGACATCGCGCCTTCACCCACGATGTCCCGAAGCATGTTGGGAATCCGCCAGGCAACGATGAAAGCGTCTGTCCGCGCCGTGGCCCCGAAGAACAGCGCGACGATCTTTTCCCTGAGGTACCCCGTGATTCGCGAGAGAAGCGTCAGCGGCGTGATCGCCGAAGCCGACCTGACGACGCGCCCTCGGGTTTCTTCGATGTCGGACAGAGACATGCGGTCGAGCGATTCTAACCGTCGCCTTCACTTGCTCGCCGCGATCCGCGCACGACCTTGGTGAAAAACAATACTTGGCTAGAGAAACGGAGAATAGAGATCGCAGCGCGAGGAGTCTCCCAGAGGGAAGGAGCCTGGCTTTCGGCGCCGCGGCCGCTGCGCGGCCAGCGCCGAGAGCTTTCTAAACGAGGGCCCAGGAAACCTCAGCTCGCTGCGCGCGAGTCTCCGGGTTCTCAGCTCTGGTTTAGAAAAGTTGGAGCGCCGGTCGCCTAGCGACCGCCTGCGCTCCAAGCCGAGGCGCACGCCGCGGGAGCCGGAACGCCGCGAGAGATCAGGCGAGCGGTCGAGCCGGATTTGGCGAGCCGCTCGCCGACGCGCCCGCGAGGGCGCGGATCCCGAGCGCTGTCGGGGGCCTTGGCTCTGGTTTAGAAAATTTGCAGCGTCCGGTCGCGCAGCGACCGCCTGCGCTGCAAGCCTAGAACGGCACCTCGTCGTCGTACGTCGGCGCTTCGGCGACCTCGCTGCTGACTTCGCGTGGCGCCGAAGAAGCGCCTGCTCCCGGCGCCCGAGAAGCATCGCGCGGCGAGAGCATCACGACGTTGGACGCCTTGATCTCGGTCTTGTAGCGCTTCTGACCGTTTTGATCTTCCCAGCTGCGCGTCTGGAGACTCCCCTCGACGTAGACCATCTTGCCCTTGTGCAAGTACTCGCCGCAGATCTGCGCGAGCTTCTCCCAGGCGACGACGTCGTGCCACTCCGTGCGCTCCTGACGCGCCCCGGAGTTGTCTTTCCAAGTGGTCGTCGTCGCAACGGAAAACCGCGCGAGTGACGTCCCCTGAGGGGTCGTCCGAATCTCCGGGTCCTTGCCGAGATTTCCGATCAGGATGACTTTGTTGACGCTGGCCATGTGTTCTTCCTCCTTTCAGGTGCTGCAACAATATTCCAGAAGGGTCGGGACAGATGATGTCCGGGCTTGCCCGAGCAAACGGTCGCGACGCGAGCGTTCGAACGGAACGTAGCAGAGCGACTCAGATGTCTATCGGACTCCCATATCGCCGAGCTTCCGGACATGCTCGAGAAATGCTTCGATGGGACGCTGGGGTCGCGAAGCCGCGGCCCGGAGGTCCCGCAAGTGTCTCGCGTAGCCGTCGAGGCGGTCGGACGCCTCGACGCGCCGATCGGCGGGCACAGCTTCCTCGACGGCCTCGACGCATTCCTCGTACTCTCCGATCCGGCTGCACACGAAGAGCAGATCGCAGCCCGCTCGAGAGGCCAACGCGCACCGCTGCGGCAAGCCCCCAAACGATGCGAGCGCTCCCATCTCGAGATCGTCGGAGAAAGCGGCGCCGGAGAAACCGAGCCGGCCGCGCAGGAGGCCGTGGGCTTTTTCGCGGGAAAGGGAGGCGGGCTCGCCATCGGGACCCGCGGCGTGGGAGATCATCACGGCGCCGGCCTGTGCCATCGTCGCGGTGAAAGGGGCGAGATCGAGCTCCTCCTCTTCCGCATCTTCGGGTATGCGCGGAAGCGCCTTGTGCGTATCCAGATCCGCTCTCCCGAGTCCGGGAAAGTGCTTCACGCAGCCGCCGATCCCCCACTCGTTCAATCCATCGAGGAAGTCGCTCGCCGCGGGCGAAATCGTCTCGGGATCCGGGGCGGCTGCGCGCTCGGCGAGGATCCGCTCGGAGGCTCCCGGCAACAGCCGGTCGACCACCGGCGCGAGATCGATATCGATTCCCATCCGCGCGCAGGCTTCCCCCGCCAGCTGCCCCGCCTCCCGCGCCAATCCTCGCTCGGCCGCTCGCCGGAAGGAGATCGTCGGCCCGAAGAGCTCTCTCAGACGGTCGACCGGGCCGCCTTCCTGATCGAGGCAGAGAAGCGGCCGGCCGGGCAGGCTCGCGAGGTCCTCGGTGAGGTCTCGAAGCTGATCCACCGCTTCGATGTTGCGCCGGAAAAGGATGACCGCCCACGGCGGGCGGCGCTGCAGCAACCGCCGCTCTTCGGCCGTCAAGGCAACGCCCCCGATACCGATACCGAAGAGCCGAGAGGTCAGAAACTCCGGAATGCGGGCCTCATGACTTCTTCAGCCGGTCCTGGAGGGCCGCGAGCAGCGACAGCGCGGCGAGCGGAGTCATGCGGTCGACGTCGACCTCACGCAGCTTCTCCAGAGCGAGCTGTTCCGCTCCCGAGAAGAGCAGCATCTGTCCTTCCCCCGCGCTTTCCCCTTCGTGACGGGCGAGCACGGGCGCGCCCTGGACGTCGAGCTCCTGCTTTTCGAGATTCGACAGGATCTCGCGCGCACGCGCCGTGACGTGTCCCGGCAGGCCCGCGAGCTCCGCCACATGGATGCCGTAGCTCCGGTCGGCGGCGCCCGGCACGACCTTGCGCAGGAAAAGAACTCGCCCTTCGAACTCTTTCACCGACATCGTGGCATTGGCGACACCCGTGCGAACGAGGGCGATCTCGGTCAGCTCGTGGTAGTGCGTGGCGAAGAGAACGAAGGCCCGCTTGTCGGCGGCGTCGTGCAGGTACTCGACGATCGCCCACGCGATC
>DATDNV010000048.1:0-4628 GCA_036518075.1 Thermoanaerobaculia bacterium | reverse complement strand
TCGGCGAGCAATCGATCGTAGACCTTGCGGCTGGCGTAGAGGCGGCAGGCCGCGGTGCAGTCCTGCCCGCTGTTGGCGAAACCCGCTACCTTGATTCCGTTGATGACGAGCTCGGGATCCGCGTCTTCGAAGATGACGACGGGAGCCTTGCCGCCCAGCTCGAGATGCACCTTCTTCAGGCTCGCCGCGGCCGTGCGGGCGATCTCCTTCCCGGTGGCCACGTCGCCCGTCAGCGACACCATGTTGACCTTGGGATGTCTCACGATCCCGGCGCCGACCGGCTCGCCGTGCCCGGTGATGACGTTGAAGACTCCGGGCGGGAACAGGTCCGCCGCGAGCTCGGCGAGACGCAGGGAGGTCAACGGCGTTTGCTCGGAGGGCTTCAAGACGACCGTGTTTCCCGCGGCCAGCGCCGGGCCGATCTTCCAGATCGCCATCATGAGCGGGTAGTTCCAGGGAGCGATCGAGCCGACGACTCCGACCGGCTCGCGACGGATCATGCTCGTGTATCCGGCGAGATACTCCCCCGCCGCCTTCCCCTCGAGACAGCGCGCGGCTCCGGCGAAGAAGCGAAGGTTGTCGACGAGAAACGGAACCTCCGAGCGCGCAAGGCCGATCGGCTTCCCGACGTTCTCCGCTTCGAGCTGCGCCAGCTCCTCTGCGTGCTGCTCGATTCGGTCCGCGAGCTTCAACAACATCTGGCTCCGCTCCGCGGGGGTCGAGTCCATCCACTTCTCGAAAGCGCCGGCGGCCGACTCCACCGCTCGATCGACGTCCTTTGCCGAACCGCGCGGGACCTGGGCGATCGGCTTTTCGTCGGAGGGATTCAGAATCGGCTCGGTTTCCCCGTCGACGGCGTCGACCATCTCGCCGCCGATGAACATCCGGTAAGCCTTCATCGCGAAGCCCTCCCTTGCCTCATCTAGAAGCTCACTCGCACGCCGAGCCGCAGCGTGCGCGGCTGCTGCCACGTGTTGGGCTTCCCGTAATGCGAGTTGGTCGGTGTGGGCGAGCTGTTGTCGGCCTGATCGAGTGCCCAAACCTGGTCAATGGTGACGGCCTGCTGCCGGTTGAGAAGGTTGAAGACGTCGGCAAGCACGTGCACAGTCACCGGTCCGATCGGGAGACCGTAGTCGAAGTGCGCGTCGATCTCGTAGGTATCGGGTGTCCGTCCCTCGCTGCCGCGCTCCGTGATGAAGAGCTCGGGTCCAGCGTAATTGTTCCACCAGCCGATACGCGAGAGGGGCGTCCCGGTCTGATAGAACCCGGACCCCGAGACAGTCAAGCCGAACGGAAAGACATAGGCCGCCTGGAGCTTGGCCTGGTGCCGCCGATCGAGCGTCAGGTTCCCGTATGCGTTGACCTGGAACTCCGGATAGTCGAAGTCGTCCGTGATATTCGGGTCCTTGGCGAAGAAGCCTCCGATCGCTCGGAAAGAGCCGTCGTAGTTCCCCTTGAGGGTGCCGTAGAGGTAGCTCGCGTACAGCATCCAGCGATCGGCCAGACGCTTCTGCGCGGTGACTTCGACGCCGCGGAAGTAACGCCGGGCCGGTGCGAACTGCGGCGCCGGCTGACAGTCGCCGGCAAGGCACACCTGGGTCGAGAAGCCGGGATTGAAGAAGGCGTAGTTATCGCAAGTGTCCGAAGGAACGCAGGTGTCCTCGATGATCCTCCGCAGGCTTCGGTAGATGCCGCGCACGCCCACCGACCAGGAGCTTCCGATCTGGCGTTCCAGGCCGAGGACGATCTCGTCGGCGTAGGGCGACCGGATGTCCGGATCAACCGCATCGACCAGCTTCCCCCGGATCACGCACGTTGCGTCCGGATCCCTTTCGGCCGCCGGATCGCACGCGAGGCTGACCGGGTCGAAGTTGTACGTCGCGCCATCGCGTTCACCGTTCAAGGACCGGATGTTCATATCAAGCGGGATGATCTGGATGAAGTGGCTGTAGGAGCCGGAGAGTTTTGTCTTTCCGTCGTTCAAGAAGTCCCACGCAAAGCCCACCCGCGGAGAAAAGTGGTTGATGTTGATGAACGTGACGTCGTTCAGGCCCCGGATGACCTGCTTCTCCCAGCGCACGCCCGCGTTGACCGTCAGGTTGTCGCGTACGTTCCAGCGGTCCTGGATGTAGGCGGAGATGACATCGTGATGCGGCGTGGCGATGACAGGGGCCGTGACCGGGTTGTCGATCGTCGAGTCCGGGCTGGCGAAGAAGCTATGAAAGTAGACGGGGCGCTGCAACGGGTCATCCCCGTAGGGACTGAAAATCTGGACCAGCTGCCCCCCGCTGTAGTTGCGGACGACGTCGGCGTTGACCCGCGCGAACCCGAAACCCGCCTTGATGTCGTGGTTGGAGACGAAGTAGTTGCCGTCCAGGCGGTAGTCGTAGCGGGTAAATTTCTTGGTATCAAACTGGCCGGTACCGTCCGCGCCGCCAAAACCACCGGACGCGACGGGGACGTCTCCCGTGTTGTCCTGGTAGGCGATCTGGTTCCCGTCCGGCCCCGGCAGCGTGGAGACGTTCTCACGGTGGTAGGCGAACTGTCCGGTCAGGAGCCACTTCTGAGACAGGATCCCTTCGTACCTCGCTCCGAAGTCGGTCCCTCCGACTGAGACGGTACCGTCGAAGGTCGAAGGCGGACCAATCACGGGGCCAACCGCGCCCACGTCGTCCGTGGGATCGCCAAACACGGTGCCGATCAGCGTGTGTTGGTTATTGATGTGCCAGGTCAGCTTGCCAGCGTACAGGTTGCTCGTCGTCGTGAGGTCCGTCTTCGTCCCGATGACTTCGGGGGGGCCCTGCGTGATCTGGGTGTCCTGGGTATTGCGCACGTGATCGTAAGCGCCGAAGAACCAGAGTCGGTCTTTCACAAAATACCCGCCGACGTCGAATCCGAAGTCCGACTTGCTGAACCCGATCGGGATGCCCGACGATGTGAGTTCGTCGGTGTGCTTGTTGTCGGCCTGGAGGCTGCCGCGATTGACGTAGCCGAAGGCATCTCCGTGATACGCGTTGCCGCCGGATTTCGTGACGACATTCACGATCCCGCCCTGCGTGCCGGCGTATTCCGCCTCGTAGCCTCCTGACTTGAA
The DNA here is from genome assembly GCA_036518075.1 of Thermoanaerobaculia bacterium. Classification (GTDB taxonomy): domain Bacteria; phylum Acidobacteriota; class Thermoanaerobaculia; order UBA5066; family Gp7-AA6; genus DATDNV01. The sequence goes on along the minus strand of DATDNV010000048.1, from coordinate 1,534 downwards.
CTCCATCTCCTGGATGAACTCGAAATTCAATACCTTGCCCTGGTTGCCGATCTCGACACCGGTTGTGTTCGCGCCGTCCACGAGAAAGCTGTTCTCGAGCCCGGTCGAGCCGTAGACGGTGATCGAGGTGTTTCGGTTGTCGGATGCGTCCGTGTTGACTCCGGAAGCGAGCTGCGCCACCGAAGAGTAGTTGCGCCCGGTGGGCAAGGCCTCGAAGACCTTCGCGTCGAGGTTGCGGCCAACCGTGTTCGACGTCGTCTCGACCTGAGGCGCCTCGGCGGTGACCGACACGGTCTCGGATCGAATGGGGACGAGCTCGAATCGCAGGCTCATCGCCTGGTCGAGCCCCAGCTGTACGTTTTGGACTTTCGCGCCGAAGCCAGCCAGCTCCGCTTTCACGGCGTACACCCCAGGAGGTAGAAGGCTCAGGCTGAACCGGCCCTCCTTGTCGGTCGACGCGGTGCGACTCCCCTGAAGGGAAGGGCTCCGGGCTTCGATCGTGACCCCTGGCAGCGGCTGATTGTCGGGGCCAACGACGACGCCTCGCATGCTGCCCGTGGTCTGTGCGGCGGCCGAAGACGCGATGAGGAGAAGCAGAAACAGAGCGGGAGAGAGGCCCAGCGCGGGTTTCCTCATAAGGCCGGCTCCTTTTTCGGAAAACCTCTCACTCGACTGGGGTTGCTGTCAAGACAAAGGCAGACCGTGGTCGGGGTACCATTTCCACCTTATGGAGGCCGGCAAGGGGCACTGGCCGAATCGAGCCGAAGCCGAAGCGCTGCTCTTCGAATTCACGAAGTCGGAAGCCCTGCGCCGGCATGGACGCGCGGTCGAAGAGGCGATGCGCGCCTATGCGCGCAAGTTCGGCGTGACTGACGCTGTCGAGATCGAACACTGGGGAATCGTCGGGCTGCTGCACGACTTCGACTACGAGCAGAACCCGACGGAGGAGACTCACCTCCACGTCGGCGGCCGGATCCTGCGGGAGCGCGGCTACCCGGAGGAGCTCGTGCTCACCATTCAGTCGCACGCCGATTACATGAAGATCCCGCGCGATACCCCGGTCAAGAAGGCGATCTATGCTTGCGACGAGCTCGTGGGCTTCATCGGCGCTTGCGTCAAGGTGCGCCCCACCAAGAAGATCGCCGACCTGCCGGCCACGTCCGTGATCAAGAGGCTCAAGGACAAGGCCTTCGCCCGATCGGTCGACCGGTCCTACGTCTATGGCGGCGCGGAAGCTCTCGGAAGGGGCCTGGAAGAGCACATCTCCTTTGTCATCGAGGCTTTAAAGCCCATCGCCGACGAGATCGGGCTTTAGCGGCTCTGGTATAAATGGCATTTCGGCTCTTGAGCAGAAAGGAACTTCTCATGAGCGCTCTGGAAATCCTCTCGCCGCGAACGATCCGAGCCAGGTCGATCCTGAAGGATCTCTCGGGCGAAAAGCTCCGCGATCTGGCCCGATCCGGCGAAAAAACCACGGTCTACGGCTCTCCCGTCTACGCCACGCGGGTCAAGAGCCGGTCGGCCAAGAACACCT
>DATDNV010000047.1:0-2259 GCA_036518075.1 Thermoanaerobaculia bacterium | reverse complement strand
CGAGGAGTCCAAGCAATACCCGTTTGCATTCTCCAAGAACGAAACGCTCCGCGCGGTCAACCGGCTTCTGATCCGGATGGAGCCCTCGCTTCATCGCAAGACCTTCATGAAGCCGTTCATGCGGACTCCCGAGTTCTGCTCGACTTGCCACAAGGTCGCGCTCATTCCGGCGTTGAACAGCTACCGCTGGATGCGCGGCCAGGATCACTACGACACCTGGTACGACTCCGGGGTCTCCGGCCGCGCCGTGCGCTCCTTCTACGATCCGCCGCAGCCCAAGGCCTGCCGCGACTGCCACCTGCCGCTCCTGCGGTCAGACGAGTTCGGCAATCAGAAGGGCTTCCTGCACAACCACATCTTTCCCGCCGCCAACACGGCTCTTCCGTTCGTCCGCCAAGACAAGGAGACCGAAGGCTTCATCCGCAGCTTCCTCCAGAACAAGGCGCTGTCGGTCGACATCTTCGCGCTGCGCCGCGGCGACGACGCGGTCGTATTCGCGGACAAGCCGGTAACGGTCTCCCCGGGAGAGACGGTCGATCTCGAGGTCGTCGTGCGCACGCGTGGAATGGGCCACCCGTACACCAACGGCACCTCCGATTCGAACGAGACGTGGGTCTCGTTCGAAGCACAGAGCGGGCAAAACAAGTTTTTCCGAAGCGGGGTGCTCGACGCGGCCGACCGCCTCGACCCCGCCGCCGACATGCTTTCGATCTTGCTGATCGATCACGACGGGAAGCACATGGACCGGCGGCAGCCTCAGGACATCCACGTGCCTCTGTACAACAACGGAATTGGACCCGGAGCGGACCGCGTCGTCCACTATCGGATGCGCGTTCCCGACGACGCCAAAGGGACGATTGCGCTGTCCGCGGGAGTCCACTACCGGAAGTTCTCGCGTGACTACGAGACGTTCTCCCTCGGCGCCGCGTTCCCGTCGCTTCCGGTCACGACGCTCGCGAGCGACACCGTCAAGCTCAAGGTCGCTCCGACGGGAGCGCGGCCGGCAGCCTCCGCCGACGCGGAGAAGACGGCGCGCGGGAACAGCGACCCGCTGTGGCTCCGCTGGAACGACTATGGCATCGGCCTCTTTCTCCAGGGAGACTTCAAGGGAGCCGCCCGCGCCTGGACCATGACCACGGAACTCGCTCCCGACAAGCCGGACGGTCCGTTGAACCGAGCCCGAGTCGAGATCGCGGAGGGGCGTCTGGCCGACGCCACGGCTTCGCTGGCGGAAGCCGAGAAGCGGCGGCCCGGCTGGCCGAAGATCGCGTTCTTCCGAGCAGCCGTCGAGAAGGACGAGGCGCGCCTGGATGACGCCGCCCGCGACCTGCGATACGTGCTCGGGAAGTTTCCGCTCGATCGGGTCGCCTGGAACAATCTCGGGTCGGTCTTGTGGCTGGCCGCGCGCTATCCCCAGGCGATCGAGGCCTACCAGAAGACGCTCGCCATCGATCCCGAGGACGTGTCCGCGCATTACAACCTGATGCGGATCTACCGGGCTCTCGGCAATGCCGAACGGGCCGCTGTCCACGAGGCCGCGTACCGCAAGCACAAAGAGGACGAGACCGGTCGAGCGGTGGCCGCCGATTACCGGTTGAGCGAGCCCTGGGACAACCGGGAGTCGCTCCCGATCCACGTCCACGCGGAACCGCAGCCGCCGCCCGCCGAACCGGCCCCCTGGGTGGCGAGCATGGGACCGAAGGGATATCAGACCGACATGGGGTATCTGACGCGGGCGCATCCACCGATCGTCCGCGAGGCCCGGGACTCCTACACGGTCCCCAAACCCGTCGCGCGTCCGCCGGCATCGACCAAAGCGACGTCCTCTCCCTAGAATGAGCGGGGCGGACAAGGGCGGGCGGCGCGGCGGCGCATCAGGGAAGGGGCGCGTCCTCGCGCGCACGACCCTGCTGGGGATGACTGCCCTTCTTCTGACCCTGCCCGCTTGCCGCCGTAAAGAGGAGGCCCGACCTCCGGCGCCAGCCCTCCGTCCGACGGCCACGCCGCCCAGCCTTCGCTTCGAGGAGAAGGCGGAGGCCATGGGCATCCACTTCACTCACGTCAACGGCGCCCGCGGCGACAAGTGGATGCCCGAAACGATGGGGGGCGGCGTCGCGGTGCTCGACTACGACGGCGACGGAAAGCCGGACCTGCTCTTCGTATCGAGCTGCTACTGGCCCGGGGACGAGCGGGGCAAGCCGATGACCTCCTCGCTCGCCCTCTTCCGCAACGAAGGGGTGGGATCCGACGGGTTGCCGC
>DATDNV010000046.1:0-3780 GCA_036518075.1 Thermoanaerobaculia bacterium | reverse complement strand
TCCCTGTCGGTAGCCCGTTCCTACGGAGGCGGGGGCGCCTCTGCGGACATCGTCCGCCCGGCCGCAACTGCGGGGCGATAGAGTTCGCACCGTAAGAGATCGAGTCGAGTCGGCGAGAGTCGCGGCGGAGCGAGAGAAACGCGCGGGGAGGGACGGGTCAAGCAATGGCAATCCTCCAGACACGAAGTCTCACGAAGGCCTTCAAAGCCAACCAGGCGGCCGCAGTCAAGGACGTCAACCTGGAGAGCCGCGAGGGCGAGTTCCTCGTCCTCCTCGGCCCGTCGGGCTCGGGCAAGACGACGCTGCTTCGCATGATCGCGGGGCTGGAAGAGCCCACCTCGGGCGACATCCTCATCGGGGGGGCCGTCGTCAACGACATGACGCCGCGCGAGCGCCGCATCGCCATGGTCTTTCAGAGCTACGCGCTCTATCCGCATCTGACGGTGCTCGGGAACATCGTTTTTCCGCTCAAGGCCCGCGGAATGCTTCGCGAGGAACGCGAGCAGAAGGCCGAGTGGGCGGCGAGCCTGTTGGGCATCAAGCACCTGCTCGACCGCAAGCCGCGCGAGCTTTCGGGAGGCGAGCGCCAGCGCGTCGCCCTGGCGCGCGCGATCGTCCGCGAGCCGACGCTCTTCCTGCTCGACGAGCCGCTTTCCAACCTCGACGCCAAGCTGCGCGCTTCGGCGCGCGAAGAGCTGGAGCAGTTCCAGAAGAGGGTCGCCACCACGACGATCTACGTCACTCACGACCAGGTCGAGGCCATGGCGATGGGAGACCGCATCGTCGTCATGAACTTTGGCGAGGTACGCCAGATCGGATCTCCCGCCGAGGTCTATGACGAACCGGCCGACACCTTCGTCGCGACGTTTCTCGGCTCTCCGCCGATGAATCTGGTCGAATACGACGACGTCATCGTGGGCTTTCGCCCCGAACACTTCTTCCCCGTTACCCACCTGGCCGGCCGGGCCGCGGTCCCGGAAGACATCCGCATCGCCGAAAGCGATGGACCGTACGTGCCCTTGCGCCTTCGAATCGGCCACGAGGAGTACCTGGGCGCCGAGCGCATCCTGTATGGCCAGCTGGAGGGGGACCGGTTCGACGGGAAGAAAGTGATCTCGCGCATTTCCGCGACCCACGGCGCACGCTTCGAGACCGGCAGCGTTCACGCCTTCGCCGTGCCCGAGCGACAGCTGAAATTCTTCGACCGCAGGAAAGGAACGCGCCGTGCCCCGGTCCCCTTGAACGTGACGGGCCGGACGGACGTCATCCGCAAGCCGTGAGCGCTCTCGGCCGCCAGCGCTGGCTGGGTCCGGCGATGTTCCTGCCGGCGATTCTCTATGTCGCCGCGCTGATCGGCGTGCCCTTCGTCCTCGCCTTCCTCTACGCCGTGGGCGACGTCAAGGTCGGGAGCGTCGGTTATCACTTCGTCGGGCTCCAAAACTTCAAGTCCGTGCTTCAGAATCCGACGTTTCTGCTCGCCCTCCGGAATTCCTTCGTCTTCACGATCTCTTCGCAGGTGCTCGTGCTCGTGGGGGCGACGATCCTCGCGCTCGCACTGAAAGACGCCTTTCGCGGCCGGCGGCTCATCCGTTTCCTCATCCTGCTTCCGTGGGTGGCGCCGGTGTCAATCGGCTCGATCGGGTGGAAATGGATCCTCGACTCCCTCTACAGCGTCATCAACTGGGTCCTGATCCGCTTTCACTTCGCCAACCAGTTTTCGCCGCCCATGTGGCTGGGCGAGCCCAAGCTCGCCATGCTCTCGGTGATCCTGGTCCACACCTGGCACATGCTGCCCTTCGCGACCGTCATCATCCTGGCGGGATGGACGGCGCTGCCCAAGGACATTCCCGAGGCGGCCGCGGTCGACGGCGCCGGATTCTTCCGCCGTCTGTTCCAGATCGAGATCCCGATGATGCTGCCGATCATCAACGTCGCCGTGCTCTTCGGGGTCATTTTCACCTTCACGGACATGACCGTCGTTTACATCCTGACGCGTGGAGGTCCGTACGACACGACCCAGGTACTGCCGGCGCTCGCATTCTTCGCCGGCGTCCTCGGAAGCGATCTTGCCGAGGGCGCGGCGATCTCGATCTTTCTCGTTCCGCTCTTGGTCGCGGTGGCGTGGCTGATGCTTCGGTCGGCCCACCGTGCCGAGGTCACTTAGCGGTGAGCGCGGACTGATGGCCATCGGCAAGAAAGCCCGGCGCATCCTCGGTGAGGTCGTCCATTGGATCGTCCTCTCGAGTTTCGCGGTCCTGCTCGCCTTCCCGTTCTACTGGATGCTCATTACGACGTTCAAGAAAACGTCGGATCTCTACAACCTCAAGAACAACCCGTTCATCTTCAACGAACCCCCCACGCTCGAGCACCTGCGGCTGCTCTTCCAGGACACTCTCTTCTTCCGATGGCTCCTCAACACCGCGTTCGCGGGTCTCTGCGTGGTCACCATCACGCTTCTTCTCGCGGTCCCGGCCGCCTACGCGCTCGCGCGCCTGACGGGCCGCTGGGGGCAGCGCGTCGGCATCGGGATCTTCCTGACGTATCTGGTTCCGCCCACTCTTCTCTTCATCCCCCTCTCACGGATCGTGGCGTCGCTCGGACTGCAGGACTCGCTCTGGTCGATCATCGTCGTCTATCCGTCTTTCACGATTCCGTTCTCGACATGGCTCCTCATGGGCTTCTTCAAGTCGATCCCCAAAGAGCTCGAGGACGCGGCGATGGTCGACGGGCTCACGCGGTTCCAGACCTTCGCCCGGCTGGTGATTCCGATTTCCCTGTCGGGAATCCTGACGGTCGTGATCTTTACGTTCACACTGGTGACGCAGGAGTTCGTTTACGCGCTCACGTTCATCTCTTCCGCCGCGCACGAGACCGTCGGGCTGGGCGTGCCCGTGTTCCTGATCCGCGGCGACGTCTACTACTGGGGTTCGCTGATGGCGGCTTGCCTGATCGCGTCGCTTCCGATCGCCGTTCTCTACAATCTCTTCCTCGATCGTTTCATCGCTGGCTTCACTGTCGGAGCGGTGAAGTGAACGTCGCGGAAGCACGAAGAGCGTCAACATGACACTTCGAGTCGGATTCATCGGGCTGGGCACGATGGGGATGCCGATGGCGCGCAATCTCGCGAAGGCGGGATTCCCTTTGACCGTCGCGAGCCGGACCCTCGCCAAGGCGGAGTCGCTGGCGAAGGAGTTGCGCGGCGTGCGAGCGGTTGCCGAGGCCGCCGAGGTCGGCAAGGCGAGCGACGTCGTCGTTTCCTCGGTCCCGGATGCGCCGCAGGTGGAGGAGGTTCACCTCGGGCCGAAAGGGACCGCCGCCGGCGCGGCCCGGGGAACGGTGATCATCGACACTTCGACCATCGCCGCCGAATCCGCTCGCGCCGTCGCTCAAAAGCTCTCCGAGCGCGGGATCGCACTGCTCGACGCGCCGGTTTCCGGCGGACAGAAGGGGGCGATCGAGGGAACCCTGACCTTCTTCGTCGGCGGAGATTCTGCGGCACTCGCGAAGGCGCGTCCGGTGTTCGAGGCTCTCGGCAAGAGGATCACGCATCTGGGTCCGTCCGGCGCCGGCCAGCTCGGAAAGGCGGCGAACCAGATCCTCGTGGGGGTCAACCTGATGGCGGTCTCGGAGGCCCTCGCCTTCGCCAGGAAGGCAGGTCTTCCACTGCCGGCTCTCCACGAGGCGTTGACGGGAGGGGCGGCCAACTCGTGGGCGCTCGAAGTCCTCGGAAAGAAGATGATCGACCGCGACTTCAAGCCGGCCTTCGCGATCAAGCATCAA
>DATDNV010000045.1:0-4076 GCA_036518075.1 Thermoanaerobaculia bacterium | reverse complement strand
CGAGGAGTCGCGGGCGTGTCCTGGCCGAAGCCAGCGGCGCTCGCAGGGCTCTTCTTCGACCCGGCGCACGGGCTTCTGTACTTCTCGCCTTTTCTCGTGGTCTGGCCGGTGATCGCGGTCGTCTCCCTGCCTCGCGTCCGGCGAGATCCGTCAGTGCTCGTGCCTGCGCTCGGTCCGCTTTTGCTTTTGCTCGTCATCTCGGGATTTCTTCCTCCGCATTGGAGGGGCGGATGGTGTCTGGGGCCCCGGTACCTCGTCGCCGGCTTTGTGCTTCTCTTCTGGCTCCTGATGGTCTCGATCGGCAATCTGCGTCCTGCGCCGCGATTCCTTCTTCTCGTCGGCGTGGTCTACGGAGCGGCCGCCCTCTTCCTCTGCGGGTCGACCTTCTGGATGATTCCGTACGAATCCTGGAATCCGCTGCGAACGGTCTCCGCCTACTTTCTCAAGCGGGGTATCGTCGAATACAACCTCGGCGTCGCGGCCGGGCTGTCGCCCCTCGTTTCGTTGGCGCCGCCCGCCGCCGCTTTCGCCATCGCTTTTTTCTGGATGATGCGGGGAGCGTCGATCCCGTTCCGCGAGGTCGTCGGCGCGAGTATCGCGGGGCTGGCTCTTGCGGGAACGCTCCTCGCTCTCCGGCCGTCTCCCGAGGCCATCGCCAACAGCCACCGGGAAGGGATCGCATCCGTGATCGCGCCGACGATGCGATCGCGCTGGCGGTGAGACCAGGCGCCGGGGCAAAAACTTTGTGTTACTTGGCCTGGAACTGCCTGCGGAGAATTGTCTGTCCGCCGTCCTTGGCGACGAGGGTGACGCTCAACGAATGGGGTCCGGGCGCGAGCTTGGGAATCGCGAAAATGAAGCCGGCCTTATCGTTGTCCGGCATGCTCGGGTAAGCCTCTTTGACGCCGGGAAACGCTTCGCCGGTCTTTGCGGGCGCGGCGGGTCCACCGTCGAACGAGACGCTGACCGAAGCAATCCCCGAGTCGTCGAGCGCCCAGCCGTAGCCCCAGCCTCCGGAGTCCGCCGCGCCGTTCTCGCGCGGGACATCCAGGATGCCGAAGGGTGGATGCGCGTCCGCGGAGGCGGCCGCGGGAGCCGCGCCGGAGCTCGGGGACGGACGTTCGCTTTTCTGGCACGCCACCGTCATCGCGGTCACAGCCAAACCGAGCAAGAGGATCCGGATCATCGCTTTCATCGCCGTCCTTCCAAAAGCCGCTGCGATTCTATTCGCAAATCGTCTGAGGCCTCGGGGGAGGTCAGGAAACCTCCGACTCCTCCCTTTTCGTGAAGGCGGCCAGCCCGGCGGCGAGGACGAGAGCGGAAAGCGCGGACTGCGAGGCGCGGGGCAGCGTCCAGCCGATCCGAACGGCCGGGTCGTCTTTGTCGTGGAGGTAGTCGAAGGCGAGAAATCCGATCAGTCCGAGCACGAGCGCCAGCGCCGGCAGGACGAGTCTCCAGCGCCGGGCGAACCAGATCAGAAACAGGATCGGAACCGCCCAGGAGAGCCAGAGAGTGCCTGAGTTCAGGTAGTAGAGCATGTTTCGGGCGATCGAACCGGAATGGATCGGGTAGAGCCGGAGCAGCTCGCCGTGCGGCCGGTAGCCGACGGAGAGTCCCGCTGACTTCTGATAGGAAAACCAGGCGGCGAGACCCAACGCGGGACCGATGGCGAGCTTCAGGGCGCCGGCAAACGCTCCGGATCTCCGCCGCGCCCCGTCGCGCAGAAGCGTGCCCGCGATCAGGGCCACCGCCGCAGCGGTTCCCTCGACCTTGGTCAGGACCGCCCCGCAGAGCGCGACGCCGGCGAGAAGGCGGGAGGGATTCACCTCGGATTCGGTCAGGAGACACGCGACCGCCACCGTTTCGAAGAAAAGCAGGGGAGCCTCGGCATTCCCTCCGGAGTAGGAGTAGGCCAGTGAGAACGAGACCGCGACCGACCAGAATGCGAGCACGACCCAGGCCGGCGGCCCGAGCTTTCTTCTCAACAAAGGAACGAGGATCGCGGCCGCCGCGATCGCCCAGACCGCGGAGAGGATCGGATTGAGTCTCCATGGCATTTTCCCCGAAGCGAGAGCGCCCCAGGCCTGAAGGATCGGCACGAGCGGCGGGTAGTCGGGAACCGCGTGGTACGAGTAGCCGCTCCGCAGAAACGCGGCGTCGATCCCCCGCGCCTCGGCGAACCGAACCGCCTTGACGCCCCAGAAGAGCAGGTAGTCGACCGAAGTGGACGCCGAAAGCGCGAGCGAGGCCAAGAGGTAGAGAAAGCCCAGAGAGGACAAGACGAGAGCGATCGATCGGAAAAGCGGCCGGGGAGGCTCGAGCTCCGCCTCGATTTCTCTTCTGCTCCACGCGAAGGCGAGAAGCCCGGAGACGAGCAGAAGCGGAGCCGCGAGCGCTCCGACGCTCCATGCGACATGAAGAGTCGAGTACAGCGTCGCCTCGAGAGCGAGGAGGACGCTCCCCGCGGCCAGGGCTGCGGCGAGCCGCGCGGGCCAGGGGAACCGCCGGACGGAAGGATGAAAGGCCGCGGCGCTTCCGAAAAGAACGATCGCTCCCTGAGCGAGAAGATAGACGACGTCTTCTTTCAAGGTCGCATCTCGGTCCGTTCGTAGACCGCGCCGTTCTCGAGCTTCGCGACGAGCCGATCCCCCGTCGTCCGCGGCGCGCTCTGATAGACGAGCAGATATCGCGCCCGCGCTCCGTCGGCTGTCGGTGTCCCGAAATAGGAGGAGGGCAGCGCCGTCTGTTTCTCGAAGAGGCCCAGAGAAAACATGTAGAGGTACATCTCGTCCTCTCGGTCCGCGGCGATCACGGTGTAGGTCTCGCCCGGCGGGACGTGATGGCGGGCCTCTTTGAGGAAGAGCCAGAACCGCGCGTAGCGGTCCCAGGTCAGGTCGACGGGCGTCTGGGGAACACGGAACGCGCGAGGCGGGGGAAGGCGCGAACTCCAGATGCCGGGAAGAAAGAGAAGAGCCGAAGCGGCGATCCAGGCGGCCGCCAGGCGGCGGTCGAATCCGGGCAGGTGTCGGCGTCGTCGGACCATGACGCGATTCGCCGGAGTATACGAAGGGAGAGCTGCCTGTTGTTTGGGAGGAGGTGCTCTCGGAGACTCGCCCCCTCTGTTTCGAGAGGCGCGCAGCGACCGCTCAAACCGTCAGCCGACGCAGCGTTGCGAGGTTCTTTCGGTCGAAATCGAGGTTGTCGTCCTTTGGAGTTTCGAGGAACTTGGGAATTCGTCGCAGCCGCGGGTCGCACATGAGGTTTCGAAAACCCGCTTCTCCGATCTGGCCGTCTCCGATGTGCTCGTGCCGGTCGACACGCGATCCTCGCGGATTCTTGGAGTCGTTGACGTGAATGGCGCGGAGGCGCTCGAGGCCAACCGTCCGCCGCAGAAGGTCGATCGTCCCGGCATATCCCTCGGGAGAGGTCAGGTCGTAGCCCGCCGCGTGGACGTGGCAGGTGTCCAGGCAGACTCCCAGCCGCTTCTCGTTTCGGATTCCGGCGAGGGTGTCGCGCAAGTGTTCGAACCGGTGCCCGATCGACGCTCCCTGTCCGGCCGCAGTCTCGAGCAGAACCCGGACCGAGACGTCGGCCGTCCGCGCGAAAGCCTCGTCGAGTGAAGCCGCAAGGCGCCGGATTCCGGCGGCTTCGCCGTCGCCGCCGTGAGAGCCCGGATGAAGGATGAGGTCCCGAATGCCGAGGCGACCGCACCGGCGGATCTCTTCGGTGAGACCCTGGACAGAGCGCCGGCGCATGGACGGCGCCGCCGCCGCGAGGTTGATCAAGTAGGAGGCATGCGCCGCGACGGGCAGTTTCGCGCCGCGGACGGCGCGGCGAAAAGCTCCCATCTCGGCCTCCTCAATCTCGCGCGCTGCCCAGGCTCGATTGCTCTTGACGAAGATCTGCAACGCGCGGCATCCCGCCGCGAGGCCGCGTTTGACCGCCCGAGGGATTCCCCCGGCGATCGATTGGTGGGCGCCAATGGGGAGATGGTCCCCCGGGATCCGGGAAGAGGTCACTCCCCGATTCTATGGAGTCTCGCGAGCCCTGCGTTGGACCTCACAAGGCATGTCCCG
>DATDNV010000044.1:0-7038 GCA_036518075.1 Thermoanaerobaculia bacterium | reverse complement strand
CCGGAAATGACTCCTCGTCGAGGGCCGCCGCGTGCCGACGAGGGAAGCGCCGGAGGCTCCGGAGAGTTCAGCGTTCAGAAACTCGGGACCCCACTAAACCACTCGCACATCGTTGATCGCGAAGAGTCTCTCCAACCAGAGATTCGTCAGCTTTTCGGAGACCGTGTTCTGCCTCAATCGGGCAGCCAGATTCTCCCAGTCCATCTCGTCGAGCTTCTGATCCTGATTGAAGCAGGAGAAGACGATCTCCTTCTCCCGCCCGGTCACCGGATCGACGTGGCGCTGGAGGCACTGGGCGCAGACCTCTTTCATCATGCACTGCATCGGAGAGTTGATGGAACCGATCCCGATGTGATCGGGCTTCAAGTACGCAGCGAGAACGCCGTGTCGGGCTCGCGCGACCGCCGCCATCATCCGATCCGAGCCGATGGCGATGACCCGATCGACTTCGTTTAGGGGAATGTCGGTCTTCCCGAGCTTGCCCGTGGCGTACGCCACCATCGCTTCGACGATGTTGCCGACGAACTCGCGATCCGCCGGCCGCTGCGCCGGGATCGTTTCCCCGTGGTCGACCGAGAGCACGAGGACGTCGGCCGCCGCTTCGATGTCGCTGCGCTTGTAGAAGTCCTCGGCTTTCTTGTAGCCGGCGAAGTAGATGACCCGATTTCCGAGCGCGCGGGCTTTCTTTCCGATCGAGAGGAGGACCGCGTTGCCGAGGCCACCGCCGCAGAGCATGACCGTTCGACCGAGCGGGAGCTCTGTGGCGCTGCCGGTGGGTCCCATGGCGAGCACCGGCTCGCCGGGCTTCAATACGCTGCAGAGGCGCGAGGATCCTCCCATCTCGAGCGCGATCATCGAAAGCAGGCTCTGGCCGGCGTCCACCCAGGCGCCCGTGAGCGCGAGCGGCTCGATCAACAGCGGCGCCCCTTCGATCACCGGGGCGTTGGCTTCGAAGTTCTGCAGCCGGAAGAACTGTCCGGGCTCGAAGTTCGCGACGGCGGCGGGTGCGCGGACGACGACCTCGACGATCGTCGGAGTGAGCCGGTGAACCGCGACCACGCGCGCGGTCAGGCGGTCCTCGACCGCGTCGCGGAAGGATTCCCATTGCTCGATCGGCACGACCGGGCGCTCGGGGGAGTCGCCGAGGAGCACTCGCGTCACGGGTCCGTACCCTTTCTGAGCCGACGCCATCGCCTTCACGACGTTGCCGTTGAATGCGGGGTGGTTGTCGCCGAAGAACGTGATGAACTTTCCGCCGCGCGCGTAGCCGGTGAAAAAGGCGGTCTCGTCGGTCTCCGTCGAGCGCTCGAGCCTCCAGCCGCCACGGCCGTCCGGCACGGCGCGGTGGGGAAGGAAGAACCGGCGCCGATCGTCCATGGGGAAGGAGCCGGGCCGTTCTTTTTCGTACGTGATGTTCGGTGTGGTTCCGGCGGCGATCCATGCGGATCGAGCCGGCAGCTCGACGACGTCTCCCGCTCGCGAGCGGCGAAAACGGATCGCCCGCAGTCTTCCATCGGGGTTGGGGACCGCTTCTTCCGGCTCGAGGTTCTCGACGAAAGAGATTCCCTCTTCCAGGGCCTTGATGATCTCTTCGTGATTCAGGCGATAGGCCGGGGACTCCTCCATCGCGCGCCGATAGACGATCGAGACGCCGCCCCACTCCCGGCAGAGGCGAGGGAAATCCGGCGCTTCGCCCGCGCGGCGCGCGCGCTCGCGTTCCTTGCGAACCTGGGTTCCATGGTGAAGAAAACGGTCCAGCGTCTCCCGCTCCTCCCGGTCGAAGATCGCCCGGACCGCCGTCTCCCCCTGCTCGGCGACGAGCATCTCGTAGCGGCGGAGCGTCTTTTCGGCGAGCAGCGGGTAGTAGGCGAGGAGCTCCGTCGCGGTGTCGATGGCGGTGAGGCCGCCGCCGATGACCAGAGCGGGCAGCTCGACCTGGAGGTTCGCCAGCGCCTCGTCCTTGAACGCTCCGGTCAATTGGAGCGCCATCAGAAAGTCGGAGGCCTTTCGGACGCCGCGGATGATGTTGTTTTTCATTCCGATGATGGTCGGCCGGCCCGCGCCGGCGGCCACGGCGACGTGATCAAAGCCGGCGTCGAAGGCCTGTTCCGCGTCGATCGTTCCTCCGAATCGGACTCCACCCAGAATCGAGAGGCGGCGCCGCCGGGCGAGTGTCAGGTGAACGAGAGTCAGGAAATTCTTGTCCCAGCGGACCGTGATTCCGTACTCGGAGACGCCGCCAAAACCGGCGAGCGGGCGTTTGTCCAGAGGCCGTTCGATTTCGCTCCAGTCGCGGATCGGGCGAACGCCTTCTCCGTCGGCCCCGGTCCAGTCGGCGGGCAAGGGCTCGATCTTCAATCCGTCGATGCCAACGACCCCGAACCCTTCGTTGACGAGGTAGTGCGCGAGCGTGTACCCGGCCGGGCCCAACCCGACCACGAGGATCCTGCGGCCGTTGTAGGGGAGTGCGACGGGACGCTTGGGGTTCAGGGGATTCCACCGGGTCAGGAGTCCGTAGATCTCGACTCCCCAGGGGAGCGCCAGGACGTCGGTCAGGACGCCCGTCTCGATCTGCGGGATGTTGACCGGCTCCTGTTTCTGGAAGATGCAGCCCTTCATGCAATCGTTGCAGATGCGGTGGCCCGTTCCCGGGCACATCGGGTTGTCGATCGCGACGAGAGCGAGAGCTCCGATCGCGTCTCCCTCGCGTCGGAGCGCGTGCATCTCCGAGATCTTCTCGTCGAGCGGACAGCCGGGAAGGGCAACGCCCAGGGGATTCTTCTGGAAGCTCTTGGTCTTCGCGTCGAAGAAGCCCTTCGAGCAGGAATCCTTCTCTCGTTCGTGGCAGAGAAGGCAGTAGTGCGTCTCGCCCAGCACCTCTCGCCGGCTCATGCGGCGGTCGGTGAGCACGAACCCGTCGCGGCGGCGATGCCCCTCGTCGGGTCCAACCCTCTCCTCCGGGAGCCGGGGATTCGGTCGCTCGGTCGCGACGAGCTGCGCGTAGTCGAGCGCCGCGGGGAGGTGGAACGAGGGCCAATGAGCAATGGCCCGCTTTCCTTCCGGTGTCTCGAGCCGGGCGCGCGAATAGACCGCGTACGTCTGGATGAGGCGTTCGAGAAAGTCGAGCAGCCCTTCGTCCGATTCACTCGCGGGTTTGGGAAGCTCCTGGGTCGGCGAAGCGGATGCACGCTCGGCGAGCTCTCGGGCTCGCTCGCGGGACCCCTGCGGCACCTCCGGAATCTTTTTCTGCCGCACCGCCGCCAGAAAGTCGCTTTCGAGATCGAGAAGACCGGCCGCCATCTCTGCGGTCGCAAGCTCCGGATCGGCCTCCCAGGGAAAATCCGGATGCAGCTCCCGTTCGATCGCGCGAGCGGCCCGGGCGATCGGCGGCAGGTCCGCTTCGAGGTTCTCCGGGAGCCTGGCTTTCGCGGCGCGCCGGGTCAGGAAATCCCGGCGGAAGCGAAACAGGACCGCTTCGGGACCAGCGGCCGATTTTTGGGCGTTCCACTCCCTCTCGATTCCGAAAAGCCGGGCGATGAAGCGCGCCAGTGGGCGGCCCGCGTCGACGAGGAGGCGCGATCGGGAGAGGGGATCGAACGAGGTCGGGTCGCGCCGATAAGCGCGGAGCCGCGCTCCCAGCGCGGCATCCTCCGCGTCGAGCGCTTCCAGGAACTTCCGGTCGAGCTCCGCCAGGCGCAGCTCGTCATGGAGGTCCTGGTAGTGGAATCCGGGAAGGCCGAGAGGGAAATCCCTCCCGGCCATCGTCGATGGCGTCGTGGTCTCCAACGAAGAGATTTTAGCGCGTGGGGTCGATCCACGTCTGAGGCGGGCGAATCAGGACCCCGGCCTTGCCAAGAATGGCAGGTCCACCCGCGATCTCGGCGCCAACGCCGGAGGCAAACTCAGGATCAAGGGCTTGAGGCGAAACTGGCAGCCCCGCGGCCGCAGGGCTTGACAGCCGCTATTATCAGTAATAATTTCTATTAGCGATATATGGAGCCAACGCCGTTACGCCGGGACACCCGGCAGCGCCGACTGGTCTACGCGGCGGTCGCGGAGAGCCGCGAGCATCCGACCGCCGAGTGGGTGCACAAGCAGGTGCGGCGGCGGCTGCCGCGGATCTCCCTCGGTACGGTTTATCGGAATCTGCAGCTTCTCGTGTCCGAAGGGCGGCTCCGCGCCTGGACGCGCGGGCGCTCGGTCCGGTTCGACGCGGACCTGAAGGCGCATGACCACTTCGTCTGCGAGTCCTGCGGGCTGCTGGTCGATCTCGAGCGGGCGCCGGAGGCGCCATCGACGGAGAGAGCTCTCAAGACGCGCGGCTATCTCGTTCGAGAGCGAATCCTGGAATTCGTCGGCCTCTGCCGGAATTGCCGGCGAGGCCGCGCCTCCAAACGGTCGGAAGGGGAGAAGAGAAGGGTGGATGCCGTCCTTAAGGGGAAGTAGGAGCCGCGAGAACCGGGAACACCCTTTCTCCGGGCCGCGTCGATTCGGCCATGGTCGAGCGGCCAGCGACGGCGAGATGACGAAGGTTGAGAGGATGGAGTTCGTTTCGATTCAAGGCCGCCGGTTCGGCGCCTCGATCGGGTCGCCGCGGGAGAACCGAGCCGGCGTAAGAAAAACCAGAGAGGAGAAGGACCATGTCCGATAAACAAAAAACGACGAGCGCTAGCGAAAGCGAGAGCCCTGTAATTCCCTCCCCGACTCCGAAGCGGGGCCGGCCGAGGACGAACAAAGACTGGTGGCCGAATCAACTGGATCTCTCGGTGCTCCACACCCACTCGCACCTCTCCAATCCGATGGACGAGGACTTCAACTACGCCGAGAAGTTCGATTCCCTCGACGTCAATGCGCTGAAACGAGATCTCGTCGCGCTCATGACGAAGTCGCAGGACTGGTGGCCGGCCGACTACGGCCACTACGGACCGCTCTTCATCCGCATGACGTGGCACGCCGCAGGCACGTACCGGATCGCCGACGGGCGCGGCGGCGGCGGCGAAGGCCAGCAGCGCTTCGCTCCCTTGAACAGCTGGCCCGACAACGCGAACCTCGACAAAGCGCGCCGGCTGCTCTGGCCGCTCAAGAAGAAGTATGGCCAGAAGATCTCATGGTCCGATCTGCTCATCCTCGCCGGCAACGTGGCCATGGAATCGATGGGTTTCAAGACGTTCGGATTCGGCTTCGGCCGGCCCGACGTCTGGGAGCCCGAGGACATCTTCTGGGGCCCGGAGGACACCTGGCTGGGAGACGAGCGCTACAGCGGCGATCGCGAGCTCGCCCGACCGCTCGCCAACGTGCAGATGGGCCTGATCTACGTGAATCCCGAAGGACCGGGTGGGAAACCCGATCCGCTCGCGGCCGCGCGCGACATCCGCGAAACCTTCGCCCGCATGGCGATGAACGACGAGGAGACGGTCGCGCTCATCGTCGGCGGCCACTCTTTCGGCAAGACGCACGGCGCGGCCCCCGCCGCGAACGTCGGCCCGGAGCCTGAGGGAGCGGGACTCGAGGACCAGGGCATCGGGTGGAAGAACAAGTACCGCTCCGGCAAGGGCGGCGACACGATCACGAGCGGCCTCGAGGGCGCCTGGACCAACAACCCGACGAAGTGGGACAACGGCTTCCTCGAGAACCTCTTCAAGTACGAGTGGGAGCTGACGGAGAGCCCTGCCGGCGCGAAGCAGTGGAAGCCGAAGAATCCGGAGGCGCAGGGCACCGTTCCCGATGCGCACGATTCGCAGAAGCGACACGCGCCGATGATGCTGACGACCGACTTGTCGCTGAAGCTGGATCCGATCTACGCGCCGATCGCAAAGCGCTTCTACGAGAATCCGAAAGAGCTCGCCGACGCATTCGCTCGGGCCTGGTTCAAGCTGCTCCACCGTGACATGGGTCCCCGCGCGCGCTATCTCGGGCCGTGGGTGCCGGCGCCGCAGCTGTGGCAGGACCCGATCCCCGCAGTCGATCACGCGCTCGTCGGTGAGAAGGACGTCGCGGCGTTGAAGCGGAAGATCCTCGCCTCGGGCGTGTCCCTTCCGGACCTCGTGTCGACCGCATGGAACGCGGCCGCGAGCTTCCGCGGCACGGACAAGCGCGGCGGCGCCAATGGAGGGCGGATCCGCCTCGCGCCGCAGAGGGACTGGGAGTCCAACGAGCCCGCCCGGCTGCAGAAGGTGTTGAAGGCGCTCGAGAAGATTCAGCAGGACTACAACAAGTCGGCGGGCAAGACCAAGAAGAAGATCTCGCTGGCGGACCTGGTCGTCCTCGGCGGCTGCGCTGCCGTCGAGGAAGCAGCGCGGAAGGCCGGGCACAAGGTGACCGTTCCATTCTCACCCGGACGCACCGACGCCTCGCAGGAACAGACCGACGTCACCACGTTCGACGTGCTCGAGCCCGCCGGCGACGGGTTCCGCAACTACTTCCGCAAAGGGGACCCGCTGTCGCCGGAGACGCGTTTGCTCGATCGGGCGAATCTCCTGAAGCTGACGGCGCCTCAGATGACCGTTCTCGTCGGCGGCATGCGGGCGCTCGACGCCAACCACGGTAAGTCCCGGCACGGAGTCTTCACCAGCAAGCCCGGGACGCTGACCAATGACTTCTTCGTCAACCTGCTCGACGCCGGAACGGCCTGGAGGCCGTCGGCGTCCGCCAAGAACGTCTACGAGGGAACCGATCGCAAGACAGGCAAGGTCAAGTGGACCGCGACGGCCGCGGACCTCGTCTTCGGAGCGCACTCGCAGTTGCGCGCTCTGGCCGAGGTCTACGCGAGCGACGACGGAAAGGAGAAGTTCGTGCGGGACTTCGTGGCCGCCTGGAGCAAGGTCATGAACCTCGATCGCTACGACCTCCTCGCTCGAGCCCGAGGCGGGCGCCGGCGCGCGGCCGCGGCCCGCGCTTGAGTTGGGAGTGAGCCATGGCATTGAAGGGATCGAAGACTTACGACAACCTCAAGCAGGCCTTTGCCAGCGAATCGCAGGCCAACCGGCGCTATCTCTACTTCGCGAGGCGCGCCGACATCGAGGGTTACCCGGATGTCGG
>DATDNV010000043.1:0-2606 GCA_036518075.1 Thermoanaerobaculia bacterium | reverse complement strand
CGCCTTCGAGGCGGCCGCAGTTCTGATCATCGCCGCCGCGGTGCTCGATGCTCTCGACGGCCGCGTGGCGCGTTGGACCCATTCGACGTCCGAATTCGGCGAAGAGTACGACTCACTCGCGGACCTGGTCTCCTTTGGAGTGGCGCCCGCGGTGCTCGCCTATTCCTGGGGGCTGTCCGATTTTCCCAGGCCGGGGTTCGTCGCCTCTTTTCTCTTCGTCGTATGTGGTTCGATGCGGCTCGCGCGGTTCAATATCCAGACCAAGGTCGCGGACAAGAGGTATTTCGTCGGACTGCCGATCCCGGCGGCTGCAGGAACGATCGCGACCCTGGTTCTTGCGACCCCGGAACGGCTCGTCGAGCGAGTCTGGATGGCTGGCCTGCTCGTTCTGACGGTTGTTCTCTCCTACCTGATGATCTCGACGATTCGATACCGCTCGTTCAAAGAGCATCTGGACCTCAAGCGTCCGTTGCGCCTGTGGGTTCTGCCGCTGATCGCGCTGGTGTTGGCGCTCGTCCGGCTGTGGCCCGCGCTTTTCCTGCTCGCCGTGGCGCTGGTCTTCGCCGCCTCCGGTCCGCTGGCGAAGCTCGTGGGCTTCTTGCGCCGAAAGAGGGTGCAGACGGAGTAGCAAGGGGCAAGGGGCAAGAAGTCTATACCAAATCTGATATAAACCCGCGTTTTCTTCTCGCTTATCGCTCCTTGCTACTCGCTACTTCTTCTCTGGCGTCGGAACCGGCGCTTCGGACGTGACCTCCTGCCCAGACGCGGAAAGGACGTGGTAGTGCACGGTGCAGCAGTCCTGCGGTGGCGCGCCGCGCAGCAGGATTCGCGCGCGGTCGATCTTTTCGTGGCCACTCACGAGCGTTTCGTAGAAACGCACCGCTGTCGCACGCCCGAGCGTCACCGGATTGCGATCGGGTCCGAAGACCTCGAATCGGTCGAAGCCGCCGGTCTGGACCTCGCGGATCCCCCCGTTCGGGATCTCGACCTCGACCCAGTTCGACGTCGCCGACATGATCGAGGGATGAGGAGACACGTTCTCCACGTCCACGTCGACCGAACCCCTGCCCGCCTCGGCGGTGACGTGCATAGCGACGAGCGACGGTTTGCCCGCGAGCACCTGAGCCATCGCCTCGAGCGTCAAGATCCGATCCGCCTCTGAGCGACCCGGCAAGCTCAGCACCCGGCCGCGGACGAAACGCCGGCCCGCGATCCCGGCGCCCAGCTCGTAAAGGACATCGGAGGGGATCGGCTGGTGAAAATTCAGGTGATCTCCAGCCTGAAAGGAATAGCCCGGAAGCGAAACCGCTTCGCGGGGAACCAGGGTGTAGCTCGCGTCCGACGTGTCCTTGAGGGCGAGGTCCTGCAGAAATTTCACCCGCGTGTCGTTGCTCAATCGGGCCAGGACGAACTCGGGAAGCGGACCGCGATTCTCGCCGCCGGCGCTCGTCCAAGTCCCCCGGGCCGCCGGAGCGAACCCGGCCCACCAGCTCTTCTCCAGGCTGTCGGTCGCGACCGGGTCGGCGAGCGAGCCGATCCCGGCCACGAAGGCGAGGAGCCCGTCGCAACTCTGCAGCAGCGCCTTGAGCCCATCGCTGGGGGGCGTCGCCGGCGTGAACCGGAGCGAGAGCGAAAGGAGAATCGTGGAGGGCATTTTCTTGCGAAGCCCCGCGACGAGCTTCGCGTACGCGGCCTCCTCGCCGGCCGCGAAGGGCAAATCGAGATGTACGCCTCCGATCGTCCCGTACCGCCGGCTGTCCTGGACCGCCGTCTTGACCGCGAGCCAGATGGCGTTGTCGAGGGCGGCGAGCGAGCTGTCGCCTTGCGGAAACGCCCCGCCACTCCCCTCGTTGCTCGAAACCACGAGAAAGACCGGAAGGTGCGCAAAGGGCCGGGGAGGTGGTGGAACGGGTGTCGCGTTCCAGCCCTCGCCGTACGCCACGCGGCACGCCGGGTAGAAGACCCAGGAGATGCCGGCGCGGACGATCGTATTCTCGACTTCCGAATCCGACTCCCCCATCCCGTCTTCGAACCAGATGCCGTCCCCCACGGGCAACCGGCGCGTCGGCGCGGCCTTCGGGCGGGCGCACTCGGCCGCCAAAAGCAGAGCGATCCAAAGCCAAGTCCAGCGCGAGCGCGTCATCGCTGCGCCGGTGCGAGGGCGGCGGTCTCGGCCGCCGGCAGATCAAATGTCACGCGGAGGCCACCGTCTGCCTGATTGTCCGCCGAAATGGACCCGCCGTGCTCCTCCACGATCTTTTTCGCGATCGCCAGGCCGAGCCCGGTCCCTCCGCTTTTTGCTGAAAAGTAAGGCTCGAACAGGCGAGGCAGGATCGTAGGCGACACTCCTGGACCATTGTCCTCGACGGTGATCCACACCCGCCCGTCCTGGCGTCGCGCAGCGAGCCGGATCTCGCCGCCCCGCTCCCCGAGGGCGTCGACCGCGTTGCCGAGGAGGTTGGAGAGCACCCGCGAGATGAGCCTCGCGTCCGCGAGGGCCGCCAGATCCGCGGGAACATCGACCGTCCACCGGATGCCCGGCGCGCCGGCATAGGCGGCCACCGAATCCGCCGCGAGCCGGGCGAGATCGGCCCGGCCGATTTGAG
>DATDNV010000042.1:0-5931 GCA_036518075.1 Thermoanaerobaculia bacterium | reverse complement strand
CGGCTCTTCGAGCGGCTCGCGGTCGAGGACGTCAGCCGAGCCGCCGACGTCTTCCGGCCGGTCTACGACAAAGCGCGCGGCAACGACGGCTTCGTTTCCATCGAGGTCGCTCCGCAGCTCGCGCACGACGCCGAGGGCACGATCGCGGAGGCGCGACGTCTCTGGGCCGAATGCAATCGTCCCAACGTCATGGTCAAGATTCCGGGAACGGCGGAAGGAGTCCCGGCGATCCGGCGCTGCCTGTCCGAGGGCATCAACATCAACATCACGCTTCTCTTTTCGGTCGCGCGATACCGCGAGGTCATGGAGGCGTTCCTCTCCGCGATGGAGGAGCGGGTCGCGGGCAAGAAAGAGGTCTCGAAGATTCGGTCGGTCGCGAGCTTCTTCGTGAGCCGTGTCGACACCAACGCCGACAAGAAGCTCGACGCGGTCGCGAAGAACCCGGGCGCTTCCGACAGCGTGCGGAACCGCGCGAAGGCGCTGCGGGGCAAGCTCGCGATCGGGAATGCCCGGCTCGCCTATCAGGCCTATGAAGAAGTCTTCGGCGGGTCGCGTTTCGCCGCACTGAAGAAGGCGGGTGTCGCGACTCAGAGGCCGCTCTGGGCGTCGACTTCCACGAAGGATCCCGCGTACCCCGAGCTCTACTACGTCGAGGCCCTGATCGCGCCCGACACGGTGGATACCATGCCGCCCGAGACGTTCGACGCGTATCGGGACCACGGTGATCCCAAGATTCGGATTCACGACGACCTCTCCGGCGCCCGCGACGCATTCCAGGGACTCGCGGACGTGTCGGTCGACGAGAAGCAGATCTTCCGCGAGCTCGAGGACGAAGGGGTCAAGAAATTCTCCGATTCCTACGACGCGCTTCTGAAGGCGCTCATGGAAAAGGAGAAGGCGATTCGGGTCGCGTGACGTCGGTCCGAGGCGACCGCGGCTCTTCTGGGCGCGAGCGACCCGGCGACGCGCCGAACCCGAAATGACGACCGCCGCGGTGCTCGAGCCGCCGGTCGAGACGGCTGCGGTCCGCGAGATCCGGAGCGAGGAGGAGATCCGTCCTCCGTGCACGCTCGTCATCTTTGGAGCGTCGGGCGACCTGACGCGAAGGCTGCTCGCGCCGGCGATCGCGCACCTTTCCCGCGACGGAGCGATCTCGACGGAATTCGCGATCGTGGGAGTCGCGCGCTCTCCGATGTCCGATCGCGAGTTCCGCGCGTACCTCGAAGGGGGGGCCCGCGAATTCACGCCTGCGACGCAGGGCCGACCGGGCGACCTGCCCGCGGTCATCCAATACATTTCCGGGGATTTCGGGGACGCGGACCTGTACGCGAAGCTCGCGAGCGCTCTCCAGGCGGTCGAGGGCCGGCCCGGACGCGCGCGGAACCGCATCTTCTACCTCGCGACGCCGCCCGAGGCCGATCCGACGATCGTGCGGATGCTCGGACAGCAGGGCCTGGCTCGGCCCGAGAAAGGCTGGGCACGCGTCGTCGTCGAGAAGCCGTTCGGCCACGATCTCGAGACGGGCAAGAAGCTCAACGACGATCTCCGCACTGTCTTCTCGGAGCAGCAGATCTACCGGATCGACCACTACCTGGGAAAGGAGACGGTTCAGAACATCTTCGTTTTGCGGTTCGCCAACGGGGTGTTCGAGCCGCTCTGGAACAATCGCTACATCGACCATGTCCAGATCGCCGTGGCCGAGTCGGTCGGCGTCGGCCACCGCGCCGGCTACTACGAGACCTCCGGCGTCGTCCGGGACATGTTCCAGAACCATTTGCTCCAGCTTCTCTGCCTGACGGCGATGGAGCCGCCCGTGATGTTCGAGGCGGACGCGGTTCGCGCGGAGAAGGTCAAGGTGCTGCAGTCCATCCGGCCGTTTCCCTCGGACGCAATCGACGACTGGGTCGTCTGCGGCCAGTACGGTCCCGGGGTCGTCGGCGGCAAGACCGTCCCAGGATACCGCCAGGAACCGAAGGTCGATCCCAACTCGACGACCCCGACCTACGCGGCAGTCAAGTTCGCAATCGACAACTGGCGCTGGGCAGGCGTACCGTTTTACGTGCGCTCGGGCAAGCGCCTCTCGACGCGCATCTCGGAGATCGCGATCGAGTTCAAGCGGGTTCCGCATCCGCTGTTCTCGAAGAACGTGGGATCGCTCAATCCCAACGTGTTGCGTCTCCGCATCCAGCCGGACGAAGGGGTGTCGCTCAAATTCGAGGCGAAGATCCCCGGCACCGTTCTCCAGGTCCAGTCGGTCTACATGGACTTTCCCTACTCGAAGCTCGGAGCGCCGATTCAGGGCGGGTACGAGCGGCTCCTTCTCGACGTCACCCACGGGGATCAGACGCTCTTCACACGCGGCGATGAGGTCGAGCACGCGTGGCGAGTCGTCACGCCGATTCTCAAGGCCTGGGACCACCGCACCTCGGCCAGCTTCCCCAACTACGCCGCTGGGACCTGGGGCCCGGAAGCGGCGGATAAGTTTCTCGAGCGGGACGGGCGCCGCTGGCGGACTCTGTAGCTGTCAGCTCACAGCTTTCAGCTTTCAGCCAAGCAAGAATAGAGGCGGGACTATATCAAGATAGATATAGTCTCGGGTCCCCGTGCTGGCTGACAGCTGCGAGCGGTAAGCTGCCGGCTATCCTTCCGCCACGTGCTTGTCGCCCTTCGACTGGGCGATGATCTTCTCCTGCGCGGCGTGCGGGACCTCCGCGTAGTGGGAGAACTCGAGGTGGAAGGATCCGCGGCCCTGCGTGATCGAGCGCAGCTGCGCGCCATAGGTGAGCATCTCCGCCATGGGGACCTGCGCCCGGATGATCGTGTCGTCCTCGGCCGAGTCCATTCCCTGAACCTGTCCGCGGCGAGAGGAGAGATCCCCCATGAGGTCGCCGACGTATTCGTTGGGCGCGACCACCTCGACGTTCATGATGGGTTCCAGTAGCGTCGGCTTGGCCTTCTCCATCGCCTCTTTGTAGGCGAGCGCGCCCGCGAGCTTGAAGGCGAGCTCGGAGGAGTCCACGTCGTGGTACTGGCCGTCGTAGAGGATGACCCGGAAATCCACCATCGGGTAGCCGGCGAGATAGCCCTTGCGCCGGACCTCCTGGATGCCCTTCTCGACCGCCGGGATGAAGTTGCGGGGGATCGCGCCTCCGTAGATATCGTCCACGAACTCGAAATCGGCGCCGCGCGGGAGCGGTTCGACGCGGATCTTGCAGTCGGCGAACTGCCCGTGACCTCCGGTCTGCTTTTTGTGGCGGCCGTGGGCCTCGGCCTTCCGCGTGATCGTCTCGCGGTAGGGAACCTTCGGCGGGTGGAGGATGACCTCGACTCCGTACCGTTTCTTCAAGCGCGCGACGGCGATCTCGACGTGGAGCTGCGACGCCCCGGCGAGATGAAACTCCTTGGTCTCCTCATCCCTCTGGAAGTGAAGGGAGGGGTCTTCGTCGATGAGCTTGTGGAGGGCGGTCGAGATCTTGTCCTCGTCCCCTTTGGTCTTGGGTTCGATGGCATAGGCGATGGAGGCCTCGGGCACGACCAGCTTGGGAAGGACGACCGGATGATCCTTGGTCGTCACGGTGTCGCCGGTCAGGGTCTCCTTGAGCTTGGCCACCGCCACGATGTCGCCGGCCTTCGCTTCGGGAACGCCGATGTGCTCCTTGCCCTGGGGAAGAAAGAGCCCCGAGAAGCGCTCCGGCAGGCCCCGCGTCGCGTTCCAATAGTTGCCGTCCGACTGGAAATGGCCCGACCGGATGCGCAGGAACGTGATGCGTCCCGCGAAGGGATCGGAAACGGTCTTGATGACCTGCGCGACGGCGTGGTCCTTCTCGTTGGTGAAGACCTTGACCTCTTTGCCGTCCTTACCCGTGCCGGTGACCGTGCTGCCCTCCGGGGAAGGCAGCAGCGCCACGCAGGCATCGAGAATCCGCAGGGTGCCGATCCCGAGCGAAGAGGAGCTGCAGAGGACGGGGAAGATCTTTCGCGCCGCGATCTCTTTCTTCAGCCCCGGAAGGATGTCGGCGGCCTCGAGGGTCCCCTGGGCGAAGAATTTCTCCATGAGATCGTCTTCCCCCTCGGCGACCATCTCGACCAGTTTCTCGTGTTCGGCCTTGGCCCTCTCGGCGAGGTCGGCCGGAATCGGGCCGTCGACCCGTTTTCCGCCTTCATGGAGATGGCTTTCCATGCGAACCAGGTCGACCGTGCCGCGGAACGACTTCTCCTCGCCGATGGGAATCTGGAGCGGAAGGACTCCTCGGCCGAATCGCTTCGTCAGCGCCTCGACCACCCGATCGAAGGAAGCCCGTTCGCGGTCCATGCGATTGATGACGAAGAGCACCGGCCGGTCAAACTCCTGCGCGAACTTCCATGCCTTTTCGGTCTGGACCTCCACCCCGGAGACCGCGTCGCACACCAGGAGGACCGCGTCGGCGGCGGCGACGGCCGCTCGCGCCTCGGGGGCGAAGATGCCGTACCCGGGCGCGTCCAGGAAATTGACGCGAACGTCCCGATGGACCGCGTGGGCGACGGTGAGGTTGATCGAGATTCTCCGCTCGATCTCCTCCGTGTCGAAGTCGGTCGGGCACGTTCCGTCCTCGATCCGGCCGGGCCGCGTGGTGGCGCCGGCGGCATGGAGCATCGCAGCGACCAGTGTCGTTTTCCCGACGGTGTTGTGGCCGACGACGGCCACATTTCGGAGATCTGGAGCGGAATAGATCTTCATGGGCCGGATTATATTGAAGCCCTTCCCGCGGGATTTCCGGGTGTCGAAAGCCGGGGGCGTCTCCGCCGGATCGGACGTCGAAAGCAGAAAGAGCACGCATGACTTTTCTTTCCTGTCTCGCGATCGGCATCGCCTTTGCGCTCGCGGTCGGCCTTCTGGTGCTGGCCGGCGTGCTGCTCGGTTGGGCTCTTCCCGCGGCCATCGAACGCTCGCGGCGTCTGCGCGAGCAGATCTCGCCGCGACTGCCCGACGACGGGCCGCCGCCGGAAAAGCCCACAAACGATTGACCCCTCGGGACCTCGGGCTTAGAATTTACGGACTCTTTCGATGGACGCGGGCCGGGAGCCCCACGTTCTAAGGGGAAGGAGCTTTTTCGTCCCAATGCCGGAAAAAGGAACGTCGGGCGCACGGCTGAGCAAGCTCGGCCGCTACGAAGTGCTGAGCGAGCTCGGCAAGGGAGCCATGGGTGTCGTCTATCTGGCCAAAGACCCGGTCATCGGCCGGATGGTGGCCATCAAGACGATCCGAATGACCAACGTCGGCGATGACGACTCCGAGTCCCGCGAGTTCCGCGAGCGGTTCATCCGCGAAGCTCAGACCGCCGGAATCCTGTCGCACCCCAACATCGTCACGATCCACGACATCGGCGAGGACCCCGAAACGCAGACCTCCTTCATCGCGATGGAGTACATCGAGGGGAAGAACCTCAAATCTCTCCTCGCGGAGAAGGCGCACTTCAGCTACGACCAGATTGCGGACATGATCGCCCAGGTCGCGGAAGCGATCGACTACGCGCACCGCAAGGGGATCATTCATCGGGACATCAAGCCGGCGAACATCATCATCACGACCGACGAGAAGGTGAAGATCACCGACTTCGGCATCGCCAAGGTCGCCTCCTCGAACCTGACGACGACCGGTCAGTTTCTCGGCACTCCCAACTACATGTCTCCGGAGCAGGTTTCGGGCGCGCCGGTCGATGGGCGAAGCGACATCTTTTCCCTCGGGGTCGTTCTCTACGAGCTGCTGACCAAGCGCAAGCCGTTCCAGGGCGAGAACCTCACGGCGATCTCCTACAAGATCGTGCACGAGGATTTCACTCCTCCCGCCGAGCTGTCGCGCGACGTTCCGCCCGAGTTCAATCCGATCGTCGCGCGCGCGATGGCGAAGGACCCCTGGAACCGCTACCAGCGCGGCAAGGACATGGCGCTCGC
>DATDNV010000041.1:0-3737 GCA_036518075.1 Thermoanaerobaculia bacterium | reverse complement strand
CGGCTCAGCCGGGACGGGTGGGTTCGATTCCCACACGCTTCCGCCATTCCGTCGCTTTTGCTTGCTCGGGATTTGCGCCTTCGGCGCACCGGCGATCGACTCGGCAGGACTCCTCGATCGCTCGCCTAATCCCTCGCTGCGCTCTCGCTCCCGCAGCGCGAGGCTCCTCCCCTCTGGGAGACTCCTCGCGCTGCGAACAGCGAGTAACATCCGAGCCCAGTAAGACTTCGCTACGAAATTTTCTAAACGGGAGCCGGAACCGCCAGGAACCGAGACTTTACGAAGTGGAGCCGAAACTTTAAGACGGCTGCGGAACCTGGTCGGGAACGGCGTTCCAGGCGATGTCGCCGTGGGAGACGGTGCTCGCGATCCGGTTCTCAGAATCGACGAAGACGACTCGGGGTGGCCGGAGCTTCGCCGCTTCTTCCAGCGCCACGTGCGCGTAGGCCATGATGATCACGAGATCGTTGAGGTTGAAGAGCAAGGCGGCCGCGCCGTTCAAGCAGATCACTCCGGAGTCCGGCGGTCCTTCGATGACGTACGTCTCGACTCGATTCACATTGTTGATGTTCACGACCTGAACACGTTGGTAAGGAAGAATTCCCGAAGCCTTGAGCAGCGTCGAGTCGATCGTGATCGAGCCGATGTAGTGGAAATCGGCTTGCGTGACTCGAGCCCGATGGATCTTTCCGTCGATCATCTCGAGAACATTTTCGATTCTCCAGAGGACTGACCCTCCGCCGCTTCCTCGCCCAGGACCGTGGAAGAGGGGCTTGGAATGCAACTCACCGCGACGAAATGGTTTGAGCCTGTTTCCCGGCCGGGCAACGGCCTGGGAGCGATCGCCTCGAGGGGAGAGCGCGCGGTCCGGCGACCGCCTCTCGCCCGATTTGGCCGGTAAACCTATTTCTTGGGGATGACTTGTTTCTCGACCGCTCTCTTGGTGATGTTTTCGAGCTGTCGAGCGAGCTCGTCCAGTCGGAGCAGAATCTCCTCGCTCCTCTGTCGCAATCCGGTGACTTCACGACGGAGGCGCCGACTATCGACCTTCGATCCCGACGGCCGTTTTCGAGCCATTTCCGGAGATGCATGCAAGCCGAATGCCTTGAAAGCAATGCGAGAGGGGAGCCCGAGATGCCTCGGAGACTCGATTCGGCGCTCGTTCTATATCAGTTTCGATATAAGCCGGTCCGTGCATCAGGTCCGCTAGACTCAACAGCCGTTTGAGCAGCTCCTCACAACATCCAACGACCGATGCGCCGCTCGTCGCGGCGGCCGACGTCCATCGCGACTATCGCCTCGGAGCGGCCGTGGTGCCTGCGATTCGCGGCGTTTCCGTCGAAATCAGAGAGAGAGAGTTCGTCGCCCTCCAGGGGCCCAGCGGGTCGGGCAAGACCACGCTTTTGAATCTTCTCGGGCTCCTCGACCGGCCAGACCAGGGCAGCATCGATGTTGGAGGGCAGAACGCGGGATCTCTTTCCGAGAACGCGCGCTCGGACCTTCGGCGCGACCGCTTCGGTTTCGTCTTCCAGACTTTCAACCTGATTCCGGTTCTGACTGCGGAGGAAAACGTCACCTTTCCGATGGCGCTGGCCGGCCACTCGGACGAACAGCGGAGGAGTCGAGTCAAGGAGCTTCTGTTGTCGGTCGGCCTCGCCGGAAAAGGAGGAGTGCGGCCGGATCTGCTCTCCGGAGGGCAGCGGCAGAGGGTCGCGATCGCCCGCGCTCTCGCCAACCGGCCCTCGGTCGTCTTCGCGGACGAGCCGACGGCCAACCTGGATTCGGCGACGGCGGACGAGATTCTCGACCTGATGCGCGGTCTTTCCGAAACGAGCGGCGTCGCTTTTCTCTTCGCGACTCATGACCCGAGGGTGGTCGCAAGGGCCCGGCGCGTGATCACTCTCCACGACGGGCGAATCGAGTCGGACCGGAGCATGGCGTGAACGCCTGGGCGCTCGCGGTGCGCAATCTCCTGAGGCAGAAGCGGCGGGCGATCCTGATGGGATCCGTCGTCGCGTTCGGGTTCGCAGCGTTCGCGCTGGCCGGCGGATTCATCGCGCAATCCTTCGGAACGCTCAAGGAAGGAACGATCCGCACGGTCGGGCAGCTCCAGGCGGTGGATCGGCGAGCCGTCTCGGGAACCGAGGATTCGACCCTCGAGTTCGGGCTCAAAGACGCGCCGCGAGCCCGCGCGATCGTCGCTCGCGACCCGGATGTCTCCGCGGTCCTGCCTCGAATCGATTTCCTCGGCCTGGCGACCAATGGGACCCGCTCGATTCCTTACCTCGGAGTCGGAGTGGATCCCGGTCCCGAGGCATCGGCCACCTACGCGCGAGAGATGATTGTCTCGGGTTCATACCTGTCGGGCGACGGCGGAGACGGCGTCCTTCTGGGAACGGGTTTGGCCTCCGCGCTCGGCGCCAAGACCGGCGATCGGGTGACGCTTCTGGCGACGACGCCGGACGGGTCGCTCAATGCCGTCGATGGCATCGTCGTCGGCCTGGCCGACGTGACGATCAAGGAGCTGAACGACCGGTACCTCGCGGCGGGAACGGGATTAGTGGGGCGGTTGCTCGAGACACCGGGGACCGTCTCGAAGCTCGTCGTGTTCTTGAAACCGGGCGCGGACGAAAAGGCGGCCGCGACGCGAATCGAGAAAGCACTGAACCAGGCCGGCTACCCGGTGATGATTCGGAATTGGCGGGAGCTCGCTACCTTTTATGAGCAGGTGAAGCTGCTCTATATCGGCATCTTCGGGTTCGTCGGCACGGTGCTGGTCGTCATCGTAATTCTCTCGGCCGCCATCGTCATGACGATGACGGTGACCGAGCGGACTCGGGAGATCGGGACATTGCGCGCGATCGGCACGCGGCCGTCGCGGATCCTCGCCCTCTTTCTCGCGGAAGCGCTGGCGATCGCGGTCGCGGGCTGCATCGCTGGAGCGCTCTTCGCGCTGGTCGTGCGGGCGGGACTCAACGCCTCGGGGATCATGCTGCCGCCGCCGCCGGGCGCGACCCACGGAGCGCCGATCCACGTGCGCTTCTATTGGCTGGCCTACGCCGCCGGACTCGTCGCGATGATCGTAACGATGACGGTGGCCGCGTATTTTCCCGCGCGCAGGGCTTCGAGAATGTCAATCGTGGAGGCTTTAGCCCATGTGTGACGGAAGTCTGACGGAAGGTTGCTCGGACGCGTGGCGTTGAGACAATCGATGCGCATCCTTCTGCCGCTGCTCGCTCTTCTCGCCGGCCCGGTCGGACAACCGTCCGCACAGGAGTGGCTCGAGACCGCGGACGCGTCGCGCAACGCCTTCGAGGAGGCGATCATTTCCGCGCGAGCCAGTCAGGTCTCGGGCGGCAACGTGACCGGCAGTGCGGACTTCGACATCTACACCAAGGGACGAGACAAGGGCCTCATCATCTTCAAGGGCGGCAAGAACGGCGGCCGCAAGGTGCTGACATCCGGCGATCGAATGTGGCTGCTCGTGCCCGGAGCCACGAATCCCGTGCCGATCACTCCGAACCAGCGGCTCCTGGGCGGCGCTTCGATGGCCGATGTGGCGCGCCTCCGTTTCGCGGAGGATTACACGGCGACGGTGCGTCCGGCTTCGGAGACAGTCAACGGGAAGGTTTGCAAGGTCCTCGATCTGACGGCCAAGTCGAACAAGGTCGCCTATCCCAAGGTCGTGCTCTGGATGGACGAAGCGCAAAAGCTTCCCGCACGGGTCCTGTTCTCAC
>DATDNV010000040.1:0-4221 GCA_036518075.1 Thermoanaerobaculia bacterium | reverse complement strand
CGCTACCCATGAGGAGCGGAGAAGACGACGAGGGGGGGTTGACCACGGCGGCATTAAAGACGGGAGGAAAGGTGCCCGTATCCCCGCCGTAGAACTCCCACGTCATCCCGCCGTCAGAGCTCCTACCGATTGCGCCCACCTGTTGGCCGGAGGGCAGCATTCCGCCCACGCCGACCGCGTACACCTTCGAGGGCGAATTGGGGTCAGTCGCGAACGCGTAGGTGGGAGCGAGCGAACCTCTCTGTGCCCAGGTTACTCCGCCGTCGGTGCTTCCGAAGAATCCGAATTCCGTTCCGGCAAGAATCTCCGAGTGCCCCGGGACAAAGAGAAGCGACCAGACGGGTACGGGCAGGTTATTGCTAGCGGGCGTCCAGCTTTTGCCGCCATCCACGCTCTTGAATATGCCGGTCTGCCCGCCCACATAGATCGTCAAGGGTGCCGCGGGATCGACAGCGAGAGCATAGGCGAGCAGCGGTGTGAAGCCGGAATTCGCGGCCGCGCAGCTGACTCCCGCGTCCGTGCTCTTGAAGAAGCCGTCCTGCGTCCCCACGTAGAGAGTCGACGAGTTGACCGGGTCGATGGCCAGGGTCTGGACGATGTGCTGAGGCAGGCCCGCCGTCGCTCTCTGCCAGTTCACGCCCCCGTTGACGCTCTTCAGGACCTGGCCGCCGGTGCCGCCGTAGACCGTCGATGGCGTCACCGGGTCGATCGCAAGCGCGAAGAAGTTGGACGGTTGACCCCCGACGGCCTTCCAGCTCGCCGCGCCGTCGGTGCTCTTGAACAGCCCGGCGCTCGTACCGGCGTAGATCGTCGAGGACGTCTTCGGGTCGACGGCGAGGGAATGAATGATCGTGGGAGTCAGACCGTTCGTCGCCGCCGTCCAGCTCGCGCCCGCGTCAGTCGATCGAAAGACACCGGCGTTCTGTGTGCCCGCGTAAATCGTCGAGGGGGATTTCGGGTCAACCGCCAGAGCATTGACAGGCTGCACGCCGATACCGTTGCTCGCGCTCGTCCAACTTGCCGCGCCATCGATGCTCTTGAAGACGCCCTGGCCGGTGGCGGCGTAAACCGTCGCCGGGTTCTGTGGATCGACCGCCAGGGACATCACGTAACTCGCCTTCAGACCGGTGCTGGTCCGAGTCCAGGTCGCGCCGCCGTCGTTACTCCTGAAGACTCCTCTGCCGCCGGTACCGGCATAAACAGTCGATGTCTGGATCGGATCGATCGCCAGCGCGAAGACGCTGGCTCCCGGGATGCCGGAGAAAGCCCAGCTCTCCCCGCCATCGATGCTCTTGAAGACGCCAGCGGTCTCGCCTCCCGCATAAATCGTCGAGGGGAAGCGAGGGTCGACAGCCAGGGCCCGCACGATGCCGCCTTCCGGGCTGACGTTCACCCAGTGACCGAAGCTGGACTGCGCAAGCCCGTCGCCCGGCAAAGCTCCAAGAGCCGCCGTCGCGGCCAGGATCCGGATAGCTGAGAAACGCGACACGGGAGTCACCCTGCTGGCGCGGCATTCTACGTCGTCAGACTTCGGGCGCGATGTACGCACGGCTGAAAGCATGCTGGCGAAACGCGACAAAGCGCAAAAGCCGTCGGGAGACCTCACAACTCGCGTTACACGTTCCGGTCGCTGCTGCGCTCGATGTCGAAAGAGGACGTCGCGTCAACGATGGGGATTTCCACCGCGATCGCTGCGTCGTGCCTGATCAGCTGTCTGCAGGTCCATGCGGCGCGCTTTCGGCAAAGTCGGCACAAACGCGGCGCGGTCGGAAGAGTGAGACCGTCTCGAAGTCGAATGAGTTGAAGTATCCTTCGAGGCTGCTGACATTTGGGCCGTTAGCTCAGTCGGTAGAGCATTGGCCTTTTAAGCCAGTGGTCGCGGGTTCGAGTCCCGCACGGCCCACCAAAAGATCGTCGCCTTCACTTACTCGGGGACCTGCGCCTGCAGGCGCACCTGCGAGCGGCTCGCGATACTGCGCTCGACCGCTCGCCTGGTCCCCTCGCTGCGCTCCGGCTCCCGCAACGCGAGGCTTGCAGCGCGGGCGGTCGCTGCGCGACCGGCGCTGCGAATTTTCTAAACCAGAGCTAGGAAACCGCGAAACTTGATCGCGTTGCGAACCAGAGCTAAGACCACTCGGTTACTTCGCGGAGACTTCGCGCGCCGCGAACCTTGAGCTGAGAGGCCGCGAAACTTTGAGCGACCGCCTGCGCTGCAAGTCTTGTGTCTGCTTCTCGAAGAGGCGGCCGAAAAGCACTACGGCGCGGCGACCGCGACGCCCCAGGGTCCCTCTCCTGCGGGAATGGTCGCGATGACACGCTGCTGGGGGGCGTCGAGGACGCTCACGTCGTTGGAGAGACCGTTGGCGGTATAGAGCTTCCCGCCGGGCGTGATCGCGATGCCCCAGGGCCGGTGGCCGACCGGCACGCGAGCCTCGATCTTGTAGGTCTCGGTGTCGATGATCGCGACGCTGTTTCCGTGGCTCGTGGCGACGTAGATTTGTTTTTGATCCGGAGAGAAGGCGATGCCCTCCGGTTTTTCGGGCTGGGCGAATTCGATCCGGGCGAGCTGCTTGCGTGAATCGGGATCGAGAACGACGATCGTGCTCGAGATTTCGCAGCTCACGAACGCCTTCTTCCCGTCCCGAGCGAAGGCGGCGACCCGCGGCCGCTGATCGACGGCGACGGCTCCGACGACTTTGCGCGCGGCGATGTCCACGATCGACAGGTTGTTGCTCGTCTCGGCGGTGACCCACGCGAATTGGCCGTTCGGCGTGAACCCGACACCTTCCGGCTCGGTCCCAACGGGCAGCGTGGTGGTGCGGCCGCTCGCCAGATCCAGGACGGTCGCCGCGGACGCGTCCTCGTTGGCGATCACGATCGTTTTGCCGTCAGGGGAGACGGCGAACTGCTCCGGATCGGTCCCCGACGGATATCGCGAGATGATTTTCCGCGTCGCCGCGTCGATCGCGACGATGGCTTCGTTCCTGGGAGAAGACTTGTCGCTGACCGCCACGTAGACGCGGCGCCGGTCGGGCGAAGCTTGAACGCCGCGAGGCCGAGAGCCGACGGTCACGGTATCGACCACTCGGTCGGTCTCAGCATCGATGACGGTCACGGTGCCCGACTTCTCGTTGCTGACGAATACCAGAACGGGACCCGCGGCCGCTCGAGACTCGATGGCGGCGGCCGCCAAGAGAACGGCGACGAGATTCCCGTCCCGGAATCGCCGGCGTCGGCGAATGCATTCTTTTGTTTCTTTAATCTTCATGGCGCCTTCGTGGCGCGAAGTAGTCTGCTTGCCTGTCCCCGTGAACGCAAGCCGCGGCGTCCTGGTTCATACTGTTCTCGAGTGCGATCTCCACGGCACGTTGCAGACGCCCGCCGCGTTCTTCTCGCCGTCTGGCTTCTCCCTTTCGCAGCCTTCACGGCATTTGCCTCGCCGTTACTGCGGGTCGAGGGCAAGGTCGTCGACGACGCGGGGCGTCCGATCCGGGGAGCTCGCGTCTCGTTCCAGGGCGCCGCTCCTTCGAGCTCGGTCAGGACCGGACCCGACGGAAGCTTTCGGCTCGAAGCAGAGGAGGGAATGACTCCGACGCTCGTGGTCGAGGCCGAGGGATATGGGCGCTGGGAGAGAAACGTGGCGGTCAGCGCCTCGTCCCCTTCCCTGAGGATATCCCTCACGCCGACCGCGTACTCCGACTCTGTCGTCGTGAGCGCGTCCCGCGCGCCGACAAGGCTCAAGGACACGGCTTCGAGCATCGTCTTGTTGACCGGCGAAGATCTCCAGACCTCGGCGGCTCCCACGACCGACGTCGCCCTTCGCGAAGTGCCCGGCTTTACGCTTTTTCGACGAACCGACAGCCGGACCGCCAACCCGACCGCCCAGGGCGTTTCGCTTCGGGGTGTGGGCGGAAGCGGCGCATCGCGGGCCGTCGTGCTCGACGACGGAGTCCCTTTGAACGATCCCTTCGGCGGCTGGATCGAGTGGGGCCGCGTGCCTCGCGCGGCGATCGAGCGGGCGGAGGTGCTGCGAGGCGGTGCCTCGGATCTCTATGGCGCGAGCGCGCTCGCCGGCGCGGTGGCTCTGTTTCGGCGGGAGCCCACCTCCTCCGGAGCCTGGGCCGAAGCCTCTCTGGGCTCCTGGAGCCAGCAGGAGGCCTCGGCCCTCCTCTCCGGTTCGCAGGGAACCTGGTCCGCGAGGTTGGGCGGCGACTTCTTCGA
>DATDNV010000039.1:0-6216 GCA_036518075.1 Thermoanaerobaculia bacterium | reverse complement strand
TCTTCGCCCGCCAGTCTCGATGCGAGCCCCGCTCGGTCGGACACCACGAAGTGATCGATGTTGCCGGTCACCACCACGTCGGGCGGCAGCTTCGCGGCGTCTCGCAGGATTTGTGGAATCAGGACGCGGCCCTGGCCGTCGAGCGAGCCGTTCTGACCGAAGTAGTTGACGCGTTCGAGAAACTTCTTCTTTGCGCGATGGATCGCCGCGAGCCCCGCGAGTTTCTCTTCCAGGGCCCGCCAGACCGCGAGCGGATAGAGCAGCACTTCGCGGCCGTGCAGAGAGGTCACGAAGAGCTCGGGGCCGAACGCTTCTTCGATCTGCTGGCGAAAGAGGGTCGGGACCTTCAGTCGTCCCTTCTCGTCGAGACGCGCCGGCGCGCTGCCGCGAAAGCGATCCATTCTTCAGTCGTTGCCCCGATCGTGAAATCGAGACCACTTTCTCCCACTATTCTCCAGATTGGGCCACTGGCGGGGATGTTAGGTTCGCCGAGGATTGTTAGTCAAGTAAAACGTTTCGCCTAAAAAAATTCGGAGGCGCTATTTAGGCGTAAGCGTGGGGTTACGGCCAGACCTTCTCTTTCTCTTCGTGCCAGTCCCGGGTCATGTCGAGCCAGAGAGCGAGGCCGCGGTAGTTTCC
The DNA here is from genome assembly GCA_036518075.1 of Thermoanaerobaculia bacterium. Taxonomy (GTDB): domain Bacteria; phylum Acidobacteriota; class Thermoanaerobaculia; order UBA5066; family Gp7-AA6; genus DATDNV01. The sequence goes on along the minus strand of DATDNV010000039.1, from coordinate 5,577 downwards.
ATATTTCGCGTATCGCCGGGCGATCGATCCATCGGTCGACTGGACCGGCCCTGGATAGAGCTGGCGATACTTCTTGCGAACCCACGAGTCGAGGGCGAGAAAGTCGTGCCGTCCGAGAATGCGGAGAATGTTCTCGGCCGCATACGGTCCGAAGCCGTGCTCCTCGAGAATCGCCTCGCGCAGCGACTCGGAAGAGACCTGATTCGCCTGCCATTTCTCCAGATCGAGCTTCCCTGACGACACCCGGCGAGCGAAGCGAACGAGCGATTCCGCCCGATAGCCGCAGCGAACTTTCGCCTTGAGCCGCGCGGCGGACATGCGCGCGACCACGTCCGGCGGTGGGAACGCCCGCCCTCCGGGACCGGCGATCGCGATGAGACGCTGGACCATTCCGCGAGTCGCCTCCCACGAACAATTCGTGGTGAACAAAACCTTGACCGCGTCCTCGAACGCGGTGGGCGACCGGAGCATCCGACCACCGCCTCGAGCCAGCGCGCGCCGGAAATTCGGCTCTCGAGAGATCGACGAAGCAAACGGCTCGAGGTCCGAATCGAGCGAAAACACGCGTCGGGCGATTCGGGACGCCGTCTTCGAATCGAGAGTCTCGGAGGAGATCTCCAGCCTGTCTCCGACCTGGCGAAACGTGATGTCTGCGGCGTTCCGGCCGCGTGCGACCGAGGTCGAGAGCGTGCCCGCCGCAGAGTCGTACGAAAACGGCGGCAGGTCGTACCACCCGTGCGAGCGCACGACCGCATCGAAGTGGAAATTGGGGGGAAGGGAGATTCGAGTCCGCATGGTTCAACGCTCAGGATTCAACGTCGAGAAACACCAAAGCGAACTCGTAACGAAACCGGAACCGCGAACCGATTAGCCTTTCTTCTCTTCAGCTTTCGCGAGCGACGTGTCGTAGATCTTCACGAACGCATCGCGGCGGAGCCTGTCGATGTACTCCGCGAACCGTTTGTCGTAGAGGTTTTCGCCGATTCGCTTCTTCAGGTCTTCGGAGACTTCTTCAAAAGGGCGATGCCCGGCAGGTTTGCGTTCCGTGACTCGAAAGATGTGGGCCGAGGCCGGAAGAATCACGGGCGGCGGGAATTCCTGAGGCGGATCCGAGAAGACCGCCGCGTCCAGCGCCGGTAGCAGCTCGCCTCGGGAAACCATGCCGAGGTCCCCCCCGCGGCTCGCTGCGTTGCCCTCGGAATACTCCCGGGCCACGTCGGCAAAAGGAGTGCCGGAAGTGATCTTGGTGCGCGCCTGCTCCAGCTTCGAAACGGCTCTCTCTCGGGCGCCCGGGTCCGCGGCCGGGAAGCGAATGACGATCTCGTACACGCGCGCCTGTTCCGGAACCTTGTACAGCGCATCCTTCTGCCTCTCGTACTCGAGGCGAAGCATGTCTTCACTGATGTCGAGCTTGGAGGTGACATCGCGGCTGATGACTTTTTGAATCGTGATCGTCTGCCGGATCTGGCGTTTCAGCTCGTCCCGATTCAGGTTGGATTGCGCGAGCGCCGAGTCGAACTCCGAGTCGGTCGCCAGGTTGTACTGTCTCTTGACCCTTTCGACCGCCTCTTCGATCTCTTCGTCGGTGGCGGTGACTCCCAGCTCCTTGGCCCGCTCTTCGATCAGCTTCTCCTTGATCAGCTCGTCGAGCGTGTCCTTGCGCAGCGTTGCCGGATCGCTCGGCGCCTTGGGTGCGTGGGCGGCCACGTCCACCCGCTTTTCGAACTCCGAATTCGTGATGAGGCGGTCGTTGACCCGCGCCACGATCTTTTCGACGAGCTCGGTCGCGGCCGCCCATCCGCCGAGCAAAAGAAGGAGCAGAACGGCGATTTTGGCTCTCATGCCCAGCCCATAACGCCCAGACTGTATCGAAATTCCGGTCGAGCCGCGGCGGTCGGTGAGCCGCTGGCAGGACCCGCGGGTGAGCGCCGGGCCGACCCGGCGCTTGTCGCAGCGTGTGGCTGCTCGGTGCGTCGCGCTGTGCGCTCGGTGCCGCGACCAGCGGCCGAAGATTTTCTAAACGGGAGCCGAGCGAGCTTTCGAGCGAGGCGCAGGTGCCAGCATCTCAAGAAACCACAGCTAGGCGGCCTCGCGGCGCTCGATGAAGGACAGCCAGGTCGAGACCTCCGACAGGAGCCTTTCCGTGTCGGGGGCCGGAAGCGTCAGGACGCGCGCCGGTGAGAGCCGAGCCCCAGCGGTCGCCCGGACGAAATCGAGAAGGCGATCGGCGTCGAGCCGGGCGTCTTCGGCAAACCGAACGTGGACCTGTCCGGACTGGCGCGTGATCGACGTGACGCCCAGCCGCTCGGCATGCGTCCGGAGACGCGCGTACGCCGCGAGCCGGCCGATCACCGGTGGAGGCGCGCCGAAACGGTCGATGATCTCCCGCTCGGTCTCCGCCAGTGAAGCGTCGTCCTTCGCGCGGGCGATCTTCTTGTAGATCATCATTCTCCAGTTCTCGTCCGAGACGTAGTCGGGTGGAATCGCCAGATCGAGCCCCAACGACAAGGTGACGGTCCGCTCGGGAATCGCTTCTTCCCCGCGCATCTCCCGCATCGTCTCCTCCAGCAGCTGCAGGTAGGTTTCGAAACCCACCGACGCGATGTGTCCCGATTGCTCGCCCCCGAGGATGTTGCCCGAGCCGCGGATCTCGAGGTCTTTCGCCGCGATGCGGAAACCGGCCCCCAGGTCGCAAAACTCCTGAATCGAGGCGAGCCGGCGCCGCGCCGTTTCCGAGAGCGGAACCGTGTCGTCGATCAGGAGGTATGCGGAGGCCGGACGGTCGCTGCGTCCGACGCGGCCGCGAAGCTGATAGAGCTGGGCGAGCCCGTACGTGTCAGCCCGATCGATCAGGATCGTGTTGGCCGAAGGGATGTCGAGCCCGTTCTCGATGATCGTCGTCGCCAGCAGGAGATCGGCCTGCCGCGAGACGAACCGGCGCATCGCCTTCTCCAGCTCCGCCTCTTTCATCGCTCCGTGCGCGACGGCGATCCGAACCGAGGGCAGAAGCGTCTCGAGCTCCTCCTTGACCCGGCCGATCGATTCGACCCGGTTGTGCACGAAGAAGACCTGGCCGCCGCGGGCGATCTCCGCCTCGATCGCTTCCCGGATGACTTCGCGTTTGCGGGGCGTGACCTGGGTCTCGATCGCCAGCCGGTCCCGGGGAGGAGTCTCGATGATCGAGAGGTCTCGCAGTCCCGAGAGCGAAAGATGGAGCGACCGGGGAATGGGAGTCGCCGACATCGAGAGCACGTCGATCGAAGCCCGCCACTGCTTGAGCCTCTCTTTTTGCGCGACTCCGAATCGCTGCTCCTCGTCCACGATGAGAAGCCCCAGGTCGCGGAACGCGAGGTCTTTGGCGAGCATCCGGTGGGTCGCGATCAGGATGTCGATCGATCCGTCGGCCACCTTCTCCAGGATCGTTTTCTGCTCGGCGCGCGAGCGGAACCGCGACAGCAGCTCGATCGTGACCGGGAAAGCGGCAAAACGGCGCCCGAAGGTGCGGAAGTGCTGATCCGCCAGAATCGTCGTCGGCACCAGCACCGCGACCTGCTTGCCGTCGAGCACCGCCTTGAAGGCCGCTCGCATGGCGACTTCCGTCTTGCCATATCCGACGTCGCCGCAAAGCAGCCGATCCATCGGCTTGTCCGAGAGCATGTCCCGCTTGACGTCGGCGATCGCCTGCGCCTGATCCGGCGTCTCGACGTATTCGAAGGCGTCTTCGAATTCTTTCTGCCAGGGCGAGTCCTTCGAGAACGCAAAACCGGAAGCCATGCTGCGCCGCGCGTAGAGCTTCAGGAGCTCATCGGTCATGTCGCGCATCGCCTTCTTGACCGAAGCCTTGCGGCGCGCCCAGGAACTGCCGCCCAGTCGATCGAGGACGGGCGAGACTCCCTCGACGCCGGCGTATTTCTGCACCAGATCGAAGCGCTCCACGGGGAGAAGCAGGACCTTCTCGTCGGCGTAGCTGATTTCCATGAACTCGCGCGGCTCGCCGCCGACCGGGACGCGCTTCAACCCCTTGAACAGGCCGATTCCGTAGTCGCGATGAACGACCGCATCGCCGAGCTTCAAATCACGCAGATCGGAGAGGAAGGCTTCGGATGCCCGGGCGCGGACGACGCGCGCCTTCTTCTCCTCGCCGAAGATCTCGCTCTCGGCGTAGACAGCCAGCCGGGGTTGCCGGAGCCGGAAGCCGGCGGAGATCTCCGCCGACACCGAGATCAACGCGCCCTCCCGCCGTTCCGAGGAGACATGAAGCCCGTACTCGAGAGCGAAGCGCTTGAGCTTCTCCGCGCCGCCCGTCGGCTGGGCCGCGACGAAGATTTCCTCTCCCCCCTCGAGAGACCGCGCCATCTCGGCCGCCGCTTCGGCGGTCCGGCCCGCATGGCCGGCGATCGCCTCCGCGGGCAGTCGCACCGCTTTCGCCGCCGCCGTCAGTCCGATCCGGTCGAAGGCGAGAGAGGCTTGCTCCAGCGCCTGTGACAAGGTCTCCGCAGGAAGACAAAGCTCCTCAGGGAGAAACGGATCCCGATCGGGATCGCGGTCGGCAAGCAGTCGCTCCTGGAATTTGGAAATCTCTTCGGCGATGGCCTGCGGCTCGACCACCACCAGAATCGTCCCGCAGCGAGCCGCGTGCTCGAGCCACCCTGACGGCATCGGACAAACGGCGGGCGCAAACACCTGCTTTTCGACCTCCGAGGGAAGGCGTCCCAGCCGTTCCGCCATCAGCAGGCGCTGCTGCTCTGAAACCACGGCCGCAGTGAATGGGACGATCGCAACGCTCGTCAGGCGCTCGCGCGACCGCTGGGTGTCGGGATCGAAGGCCCGGATCGAAGCGATCTGGTCGCCTTCCAGCTCGATTCGGATCGGCAGGTCTCGGTCCGGAGGATAGAGATCGAACAGGCCTCCACGGACAGCGAGATCGCCGGCTTCGATAACGAGGTCGCCGCGCCGGTAGCCGGCTTCGGTCAGTCGGGCGACGAAGCGCGACAGCGTGAGCTCCTCACCCTCGCGGACCGTCGCGACCATCCGGTCAAAATCCGCCGGTGTCGGAAGCCGCGTGAAGAGCGACCGGGCCGGCAGGACCGCCGCCTCCAGCATGTCCGGCCCTCGGAGCGCGGCCAGCAAGGTGAACTCTTCGCGCTGGGCTTTGAGGGATTGCGGAATGCGCTGATAAGGAGTGAGCGTCGGGGAAGGGGCATGAAAGAGGAGCCGCAGCCCGCCCGCCTCCAGGTCGCACCGCAACGTTTCGGCTTCCTTTTCGTCGGCAACCACGATCGCCAGAGGGCGACCGGCGTCCCGCGCGATCGCGGAAAGAAGCAAGCCTGGCAGGGCCCCCACACCTCCGGCGACGACGAGCCGGCGCGGCTTCTCGGAGACCGCCGACAGGAGCTCGCCGTAAAAGGGAAGTCCCCGCGCGACGTCAGACAGAATCGGAGAAACGGACTCAGTCATTTTCTATCGTTCATCGAAATCGTCCGGAAAGGCCGTCCGGAAAGTCTCGCTACGGTCGCGATGACGAAACGGCGGAGTGCGGCGCCTCCCGGCGTAGTCCCTGCACGACACGGGCCGTCG
>DATDNV010000038.1:0-12993 GCA_036518075.1 Thermoanaerobaculia bacterium | reverse complement strand
TTTCGAATGATCGCGACTTTCATCTCTAGGTCCGGCGGCTGGATGTCCGCGATCAAACCCCACTCGAAACGCGACCGCAACCGCTCCTCCAGAGTCGGGATCTCTTTGGGCAGCGCATCGGAAGTGACCACGATCTGCTTTTGCGCATCGTGCAGCGCATTGAACGTGTGGAAGAACTCTTCCTGGGTCGAATCCTTTCCCGCGATGAACTGCACGTCGTCCATCAGGAGCACGTCGAGCTCGCGATAGCGGCGCTTGAACTCATGCATCTTTTCGAAGCGGAGCGCGTTGATCAGCTCGTTTAAGAAGCGCTCGGCCGACAGGTAGAAAACGTGCATCTGGGGGGAGCGCCGCAGGATCTCCTGCGCGATCGCATGCATCAGGTGGGTCTTGCCCAAGCCGACCCCGCCATAGAGAAAGAGCGGGTTGTAAGAGCGCGACGGAGTCTCCGCGACGGCGCGCGCAGCGGCGTGCGCGAACTGGTTGGAGGAGCCGACGACGAACGTGTCGAACGTGAAGCGGGGATTCAAAACGAGGCCGGGCTGCACCGTATGGACCGCGGCGATCGGCTCCTTTGCGGCGCTTTCGGGAGAATCCGGCTCGAAACGAATCGAGAGACCGGGAAATCCAGCTGCGGCCGCTTCGGACGACAGCAGACCCGAGTGGCGATTGGCGATCCAGTCCGCAAAAACGCGGCTCGGAACGGCCACTGTCAACGCCGGGGCGACCCCTTCCCGCTCTTCGAAAGCGAGCTGGCGCGTGGGTGCAAACCAGGTCTTCAGCTCCTTGGCGTCGAGCTTTCCCTCAAGTTGCTTGACCAAAGAGGCCCACAGATCGGTCATTTCACGAATCCGTTTTTCCACAGCCTTTTCCACATCTGTGGAAAGCTAAGGACGCCGCAGGGGCGGCGAGTATATCGGAGCGCCGGGGCAGTCAAGCACCGGTTTTGGCTTGACTTCACCTGTCGGTGTCCCTAGCATTCCGCCTCTTTATGAAGCGGACTTACCAGCCCAACAATCGGCGTCGCAAGCGCACTCACGGGTTTCTCGTGCGGATGCGGACGCGCTCGGGACGCGCCGTCATTTCGGCGCGCCGCCGCAAGGGTCGTAAACGACTCACGGTGTGAATCCAAGTCCGGTCCGCGGGGAATCGTTCTCCCGCGACGACCGCCTTCGAAAACGAAGGGAATTCCAAGAGTGCTACGCAACCGGCGTCCGAGTTTCGGGCCGCCTGTTCCAGATGTTCTTGCTTCGGCGAGAAGCGTCCGGCAAACACCGACTCGGAATCTCTGTGCCGCGAAAAGCGGGAAGCGCCGTCGTCCGCAACCGTCTTCGGCGCCGATTTCGAGAGATTTTTCGCCGGAATCGGGAGGCCCTGCCCGCCGGCGCGTGCGACGTTCTGATTCACGTGCGTCCCGGCGCGAGCCGGGCGCCTCTGGGCGAGCTGCGCGAGGAGTACATGTCGGCGCTTTCGCGAGTGCGTCCACAACCGCGGCGCGGATGACCCGCGCGTCGCGAGTCGCCGTCTTCCTCTTGAACGCCTACAAACGATTTCTTTCGCCGCTGCTGCCGCCGGCATGCCGCTTCGAGCCAACCTGTTCCGTTTACGCGAAGGAGGCGGTGGCCAGGTACGGATTGCTCCGCGGATCCAGGCTCGCCGGATGGAGGCTCTTGCGATGCAATCCATTGAGCCGCGGCGGCTTCGATCCAGTGCCATAAGTAGCTGATGGAAAAGCGTTTATTCCTGGCAGCCCTCCTTTCGCTGGCGGTACTGCTCGCCTGGGAATGGCTAATGCCCAAACCAGCGCGCCCGCCTGAGAAGCCGGCTGCTGCTGCGCCATCGGCCTCCGTCTCGCCACCCGCGGCGGCTCCAGCCGCCGGGGCCGCAAAAACGCGGAGCGAGCCCCTGCCGTCTGCCGTGGCGGCGACCGCGGAAGAGACCCAGAAGATCGAAAACGGACTCGTTCGCGCCACGTTCTCCAACCGTGGCGGCGTCATTACGTCTTTCGTCCTGCTTCATCACACCGACGACAAGAATCGGCCTCTCGAGCTTCTGCGGCAGGTTCCTCCACCTGCGCCTCGAACGCTCGGCCTGGAGTTTCCGGGAAGACCCGAGCTGACGCAGCGAATCGCTCAGGCGCTGTTCGTCATCGAGAAGAATGGCGACCGAGGCCTGCGGCTGCAGTACGCGGACGATCAGGTGGCTGTCACCAAAGAGGTCCGACTCGAGGCCGGATACCTATTTCACGTCAAGGTCAACGTCATCGGTCCTCCATACGTGCTGACCGCGGGGACCGGCCTGCGCAATCCGGCCGAGGATGAGCTCGCTTCGCGCTACTTCACTCCGGCCGCGTCGCTCGCCCGCACGGCCGGCGGTTTCGTACGCGTTCGCGCCGACAAGCTCGAAAAGCCGATGACCTGGCCTCTGGACGACAAGGGATTCGCCGGCCTCGAAGACAACTACTTCCTGGCGGTTCTGATCCCTCGCGGCCCTGCTTCTGCCCAGGCGGAGCCGATTGCGTTCAAGGATCCGGCGGGCAAGAACGCGCCGCTCGTCGCCAGCGGCGTGTCCGGCTCGGGTACGCTCGAAGCGACGGCCTATTTCGGTCCGAAAGACGTCGAAATTTTGGAGAGTCTGAACGTCGGTCTCGAAAAAACGGTCGACTTCGGATGGTTTGGCATCCTCGCCCGGCCGCTGCTCTGGCTCTTGAAACGCACGTACACCTGGTGCGGCAACTACGGGGTCGCGATTCTTCTCGTCACGCTGCTCCTGCGCCTCCTTCTTTTTCCGCTGCTCTGGAAGAGCTACGCATCGATGAAGAAAATGCAGAAGCTCGCCCCGAAGATGAACGCGATCCGGGACAAATACAAGAAGTCCCGCTCCGACGCGGCGCAGCGGCAGAAGATGAACGAAGAGCTCATGAAGCTGTACCAGTCCGAGGGATACAACCCGATGAGCGGATGCTTCCCCATTCTTTTGCAGCTGCCGATTCTCGTCGCGTTTTACAACGTCCTTTCTCACGCGATCGAGCTGCGCCACGCCCCCTTCGTCTTGTGGGTGAAGGATCTCTCGGCGTCCGATCACACCTATGTGCTTCTGATCCTGATGATCGTCTCGATGTACATCCAGCAGGCGATGACTCCGTCGACCGCGGATCCGGCACAAAAGAGGATCTTTCAGTTCATGCCGCTTCTCTGGGGGTTCTTGTTCAAGGACATGCCGTCGGGGCTCGTGCTCTACTGGCTGTTCTCGAACATCCTGACGATCCTGCAGCAGATGCTGATCAATCGGATGGGGGAAGGCGATCAGCCTAAGATAGAAAAGCCGGCGCGGGCAACCAAGACCGCGCGGGCCTAAGGAGGCGGGGAGTCGATGAGGTACGAGGGCAAGAGCGAGGCGGATGCGGTGGCCGCCGCCGCGGAGGATCTCGGACGCGATGCGGAGACGCTGAAGTACCGAGTCGTGCGCGACGAGAAGTCGTTCTGGGGCGGCCGGGTCGTCGAGATCGAAGTGGACGCCGTCGGCGTCTCGGATGCGGAGCCGGAGCCGGTCGCCCCGGTCAGTGCGGCGCCGCCGGAGGGCAACCGGGATCTCGCGTCTTTCTCGGACCGGTCGTCGAGCGGGAAGGCGGGGCCCGAGGGCGCGATGGACCCGGAAGCGTTCGCGGTCGTCGAGTCCACGCTGACCGAGCTTCTGGCGGCGGCCGGGTTCCTGCTCGAGCTGCGCCGTCGGGAGGCGCCCGAGATGCTGTTTGAGCTCATCGGCGACGACGTCGAGCCGCTCCTCGCCAACAAGGGCGAGGGCTTGAATGGACTCGAAGTGCTGACCGGCCGGATCGCCGCCAAGAAGCTGGGCCGGCCGGTTTATCCACGCCTCGATGCAGAGGGGTTTCGTGCGCATCAGCGGGAGTCGCTCGAGGAGCTCGCTCATCGAAGCGCGGAGGAGGCCAAGCGGACCCGGCGTCCCCAGCTTCTTCCGCCACTGTCTCCCGGGGAACGGCGGCTGATTCATCTCGCCCTGGCGGAGGATCCGGACGTGGAGACGGAGAGCGAGGGAGACGGCTTTCTCAAGCGCGTGGCGGTGCGCCCGAGAGCGAGCTAAGGACAATGGAGAATCGAGAGCGGAGAGTTGTCGGTACGGAATTGATGCACTGAGCTTCGCGTCGTCCCGGCTTTCTTCTCCGTTCTTTACTCTCAACTTCTTCCTGTGCGTCCACAGACCGATTCTCTGCTCGACACGATCGTTGCCCTGGCGACGCCGCTCGGACGATCGGCGCTCGCCACCTTGCGCGTATCGGGCCGTCGCACACGAAACGTTCTCTCGGCGGTCATGCGGGACAGCGAGGAATCCCTGGCTCCGCGCCGCCCCCGACTGGTTTCTCTCGTCGATGCCTCCGGGGAGACGATCGACCGGGGTCTCGTGACGTTTTTCGCCGCGCCGTCATCCGCCACCGGAGAAGACGTCGGTGAGCTCTCGATTCACGGAAGTCCGGTGGTCGTTCAAAGCCTCCTTTCCGCGCTCGTGGCCGCCGGCGCGCGGCCGGCGCGGCCGGGCGAATTTACGGAGCGCGCGTTTATCCTGGGCAAGATCGATCTGGTCGAGGCGGAAGCGATCCGCGATCTGATCGAGGCGCGGACTGCCGCGGCCGCCCGCGTTTCCACGCGCCGCCTGGAGGGCAGGTTGTCGGCGCGGTTCTCCGAGATCAAAGAGAAGCTTCTCGACGCGGCGGCCGCCTTGACCGCGACGATCGATTTCGCCGAGGATGCGGGCGAACGGATTCCTCCGGAAGCGATCGCGAAACTCTCGGGAGCCGCTGCGGCGCTCGGCGACATCGCCCGGACTTATGAGACGGGAAAGCTCTTGTCGGCCGGATGCCGCGTCGTGATTCTGGGTCCGCCCAATGCCGGGAAATCAACGCTCTTCAACGCGCTCGTGGGGTCCGAGCGAGCCATCGTGACGGAGATTCCCGGCACGACGCGTGACACCCTCGAGGCCGTGATCGACGTCGAGGGGGTTCCGGTCGAGATCGTCGACACGGCCGGCCTTCGCGAGACGCAGGACACGGTCGAGCGGATCGGCGTCGAGCGCGCGCGCCGGGCCTCGCAGGAGGCCGACGCGGTCATCTACGTGTTTGACGCGGAGCAGGGCTGGACGGCGGCCGACGCTCAGGCGATCGCGCAGCTGGACGGAAAACCGGCCGTCACCGTGGCCAACAAAGCGGATCGCCTCGGTCGCGGCCGGATGCCCCCGTGCGGGACGCCGCTGTGCGGGCTCGAACCCGAGGCGGCGACGACGCTGAGAGGGCTTCTTCGCGAGACGGTCGCAAGAGATCTCGAGACGGATTCGTCCTCGGATGTCCTGGGGACGCTTCGCCAAAAGGAGTTGGTGGAACGCGCGCGCGCGGGGGCGGTCGGCGCGCTCGGGTCGATTTCGGCGGGGGAGTCGCCCGAGTACGCGGCGACACACGTCGCGTCCGCGCTCGACGCTCTGGCGGACCTCGTCGGAGAGACGACGAACGAGGACGTTCTTGCGCGCATCTTCGCCACCTTCTGCATCGGAAAATGACCAGCGGCGTCGGACGCGGGGTTTCGCGGCGCCGGCGGATTATGTCAGATTCGACATAACGCTTGAGGAGCAATGATGGAGAAGCCGGAGAAACGCGAGGCGCGGTCGAAGAAAACGGTCCCCGAACCGCATCCGTGGACCTGCAAGCATGGCCACCCGAACAGTTCCCCGCCGCCGAGCAAGGACTTCACACCCAGGTGCAGCTACCCCGGTTGCGACGCGAAGTACCCCAGATCCTCGTAGGCCCGGGTCCGAGTGTGCCTATAGGACAATGATCGGGCGACGCGCGCAAAGATCATGAAATTCGACGTTCTCGTGATCGGGGGAGGACACGCCGGCATCGAAGCCGCCGCCGCGGCCGCGCGCATGGGCCGGCGCACGGCGCTCTTGACCGCATCTGTCGGCGCGATCGGCCGCATGTCCTGCAATCCAGCCATCGGGGGGCTTGCGAAGGGACAGCTCGTCCGGGAAATCGACGCTCTGGGCGGCCTGATGGGCGGTCTCGCCGACCGGGCCGGCATTCAGTTCCGAATCCTCAACCGATCTCGCGGCCCCGCGGTATGGGGGCCTCGCGCGCAGTGCGATCGAGTCCGCTACGCGGCGCTCGCGCAGGAGGCGATGCGCGAAACCCCGAACCTCACGCTTTGGGAAGGGCTGGCCGAGGAGCTCGTCGAGGACGATCGCCGCGTGAAGGGTGTCCGGACGCAGTCCGGCGATCGGATCGAGGCGGAGGCGGTCGTCGTGACGACCGGGACCTTCCTGCGCGGATTGATGCACACCGGGCAACGGCAGACGCCGGGTGGGCGGGTCGGAGAGCCGGCCTCTCACGGTCTCTCGGCAAGCCTCGAGCGCCTGGGGCTGCGGCTGGGCCGTTTCAAAACCGGTACGCCGCCGCGCATTCATCGGGACAGCGTCGATTTTGGAGCCTGCCAGCCCCAGAGCGGCGACGATCCGCCGGTCCCCTTCTCGTTTCGCACGCGCGAGCTGCCGAGCGAACAGGCGCTCTGCTGGCTCACGGCCACGAACGCGAAGGTGCACGCGTTGATCCGAGCCAATCTCGATCGAAGCCCGATGTACTCCGGACAGATCCACGGCACTGGTCCGCGCTACTGTCCGTCGGTCGAAGACAAAGTCGTCAAGTTCGCGGACAAGACGAGCCATACTTTGTTTCTCGAGCCGGAAGGTTGGGACGCGGTCGAGATCTACATCAACGGGCTTTCGACTTCGCTGCCTGAAGATGTGCAGCGCGCCATCCTCAAGGAAATACCGGGACTAGCGAAGGCGGAGATGATTCGGCCGGGATACGCGGTCGAGTACGACTTTTCGTATCCCGAGCAACTCTCCGTCACGCTCGAGACGCTCGACGTGCCCGGGTTGTTCCTCGCGGGCCAGATCAACGGCACCTCCGGCTATGAAGAGGCGGCGGCGCAAGGACTCATCGCGGGCATCAACGCCGGCCGGGCCGTTGCGGGAGAGGAGCCGTTCGTCCTCGAGCGCTCCGAGGCGTATGCCGGTGTCCTGATCGACGACCTGACCAAGAAGGGGCTCGAAGAGCCCTATCGGCTCTTCACGTCCAGAGCCGAATACCGGCTGCTTCTCGGAGTCGACACGGTGCTCGCCCGCCTTCTTCCGCACGGGCGCCGTCTCGGTCTGGTCTCCGAGGAGGACTATGCGCTGGCGATGCAGAGCGAGGAGCGTCTGACGCGCGCCGAAGGGGCACTGTCGGCGAAGAGCGTGGTTCCCGATCGTGCGACCCAGCAGGCTCTATGGGAAGCGACGGGTATTCGGCTCACCGCGCCGTCCACAATATATAAATTGTTACAGCGGCAGGACCTCGACGTGTTCGGCCTGGAATCTTTCGCGCCAGATCTCTTCGCGGGACTGACGCGCGAGGAAAAGAGCATTCTGGAGAACCGCGTGCGCTACGAGGGGTACATCCGCCGGGAGAAGGAGAGGCTCGAGCAGCTGCGCGCGGTCGAGGGCCGTCGCATTCCGGAGGGCTTCGACTATTCGGGACTGTCCGGTCTTTCCCATGAGGTCATCGAGAAGTGCAGTCGCCGCCGGCCGCGCACCGTCGGCGAAGCGAGCCGGATCCCCGGCGTCACGCCGGCCGCGGTCGCGATAATCTCGGCACATGTTGCCCGAGGAAGGGGCGCAAGCGCCTGAATACTTTCAGGCACTTCTGAGAGAGCGCGCTCCTTCCTTCGGCCTCGAGTTTTCCCGCGCCGTCCTCGAGCCCCTCGGCCGCTTTTTGAGCGAGCTCGATCGGGCCCGACGGCGGACTAACCTGACCGGTCCGGTCGCTTCCGAAGAGCTCGTCGAGCATGCACTCGAATCGGCGCTCGGAGAGCAGCTCATCCCGCACGGAGCTCGCGTGATCGATATCGGCTCCGGGGCAGGCTTCCCCGCAGTTCCGCTCGCGATCGTCCGACCCGACATCGAGGTCGCCCCCGTCGAACCTCGACGCAAGAGGATCGAGTTTCTCGAAGCGGTCTCCCGGGCGGCCGGCATCTCAAACCTCTCTTCGCCGACGAAGAGCCTCGGCCAGATTCCAGACGAAAGCGCCGACGTCGCGACCGCGAGGGCAGTGGGAGGGATCGAGCGCCTGCTCCGGGACCCCCGCTTCCTGCGGCCGGGAGGCTCTTTTCTGGCCTGGACGACCGACGTCGATGCGCTTTCTCGGCATCTGGCTCCCCTTTTTCGTCTGGATCGCGACCTTCCGGTCCCCAGGAGCCGTCGCAAGCGGATCGCTCGCTTTCGGCGGCAAGAGGTTCCACGTGGAACACCGTCCCGAGCTGGCAATCGGGGGTAATCTCTCCCCAATCTCATGGGCCGAATCATCGCGGTCGCCAATCAGAAGGGCGGGGTCGGCAAGACAACGACCGCCATCAACCTCTCGGCCGCCCTGGCGGCACTCGATCGCACGGTCTTACTCGTCGATTTCGATGCACAGGCGAATGCGACCTCCGGGCTCGGATTCCCCCGGGAAAAGGACGGTCCCAGCTCCTACGACGTCCTTCTGGCGGGAGAGGCAAACGGCGCCGTGCGCGAGACCCCTTTTCCCAACCTGCACTTGCTTCCGTCGGGGAGGGACCTGGTGGGAGCCGAGATCGAGTTGGTCGAGACCGACGATCGCGAAATGAAGCTGAAGGAGGCGCTCGCGCCCCTAACCGCCGCCTACGACTACATCTTCGTGGACTGCCCGCCCTCGCTTTCCCTGCTCACGGTCAACGCTCTGTCAGCGGCGGATTCGCTCCTCGTTCCGATCCAGACCGAGTACTTTGCGCTCGAAGGTCTTTCGGAGCTGATGGATACGGTCGACCGGGTCCGAGGCGCTTTCAACCCGGGTCTCGCGGTGGAAGGCATCCTCCTGACGATGTTCGACGAACGCACCAACCTTTCTCGACAGGTCGCGGAGGACATCCGCAGCCACTTCGGAGACCAGGTCTACAAGACCGTCATCCCGCGCAGCATCCGGCTGGGGGAGGCGCCTTCCTTTGGAAAACCGGTGCTCGCCTACGACGTGAAGTCGCGGGGGGCCCAGGCCTATATCGCGCTGGCGCGCGAATTCTTGAAGCGGAGCGGCAGGACATGACCCAAAAACAGGCACTTGGACGAGGTCTCTCGGCGCTGTTGCCCGGTCGGGAAGAGGTTCCACGTGGAACGTCGCGGGAGATCGACGTCCAGCTTCTCGTTCCAAGCCGCTTTCAGCCCCGCCGGAATTTCGATTCCGCGTCTCTGGACGAGCTGGCGGCATCGATTCGCGAGCAGGGGATCGTGCAGCCGGTGGTGGTCGTTCCGAGAGGAGAAAAATTCGAAATCGTCGCGGGGGAGCGCCGTTGGCGCGCCGCGGTCAAGGCCGGGTTGACCCGAATACCGGTCGTCGTGCGAGAGAAAAGGTCCGACAAGGAGCTTCTGGAAATTGCGCTGGTGGAGAACCTTCAGCGCGAGGATCTGAACCCTTTGGAAGCCGCTTCCGCTTATGCCCGCCTCAAGGAAGAGTTTCACCTGACGCAGGAAGACGTCGCGAGGAGAGTGGGCAAGGACCGCGCGACGGTGGCCAACAGCTTGAGGCTTCTGAAGTTGCCGTCCTCTGTCCGGGAACGAATCCAGAGCGGAGAGCTCTCCGGCGGCCACGCCCGGGCAATCGCCGCGCTTGCCTCGGCAGATGACCAGGAACGGCTCGCCGAAGAGGTCGTCCGACGCTCTTTCTCGGTACGCCAGACGGAGAAGCGGGTCGCTTCCCTCATGGCGGAGCCCAAGGTTCGTCGCGAACATCGTCGCGATCCGTTCACGAGAGACGCCGAAGAAAAGCTGTCCCGCCGGCTGGGCACTCGGGTCCAGATCGTCCGGAAGCGCCGGGGAGGAAGGATCGAGATAAGCTTTGGGTCCGAAGAAGAACTCATCGGACTGTTCGAGAGGCTCAAAGGCAAATGAGAGTCAAGGCCGACGGGGCGACCCTCAACGGGTTCATCGACAAGGGGAGTCATTTTCAGGGGGACCTCTCTTTTGAGGAGACCTTCCGGATCGATGGCCACTTCGAGGGGCGCATCCGCTCGGGGAGCGAGCTGATCGTCGGGGACGGCGCCGAGGTCTCGGCGCAGATCGAAGTCGAGCGCATCTCGATCAACGGAACGCTCAAAGGGAGCGTCCACGCCTCGGGTCGCATCGAGCTTCTAGCGAGGGCGCGCGTGTATGCCGACCTGGCGACTCCCGCGCTACGGATCGAAGAAGGGGCTTTCTTCCAGGGCTCCTGTCAGATGGGCGAAGGTCGCGCCAATCTGTTCGAGCTCAACGCCTCGACGCGCAAGACATAAACTACTGATAAATAAAGAGTTGCTGTCATTACGGGTGCCGCTCCAGGGGCCTCTATCGGGCTGTCTCGACTCGTGACCTTGCACTGTGCTATTGATCCCCGGCTTTCTTCGGCGGCGAGGGCCGTCGGCCCGGTGGAAATGGGTTTCCGACGGCCTCGGCCTGCGGTGAAAACGAAATGATCAAGCTTCCCGACATCACACTTGTCTACGTCATCGTCGCGTTCGCGGCGAGCTGGGCGATCCTGCGGAAATACCTGTTCGGACCTCTCTCGGCGATCCTGGATCAGCGCGAGCAGGATGAGAAGACCGCCGCCAAAGTTCACGCGGAGAGCCTCGAGCGGCTCTCTGAGACGATCGCTCGAGCGGAAGAGGACTTGGCCGGAGCGCGGCGCGAGGCGCTTCGCCAGCGGGAAGCGCTTCGAGCCGAAGGGAAATCGGAACTGGATCGGCGGATTGCCCAGGCGCAAGCCGCGGCGCAAGCGGCGATCGAAAAGGCAAACGGCGAGATCACCGCGGAGACCCAGCGGCTGTCGCAGAACCTTCCTCAGGACTCCCTTCGCCTCGCGCGTGAGCTTGCGGAGAAAATTCTCGGGCGGAAGCTCGTCGCGTGAGCCTCCTGGCCCTCCTGCTTTTTTCGGAAGGCGCCGAAGCCGCCAAGGGTCCTTTCGGCCTGCCGATGACCGTCTGGCAGCTAGCGAATCTCGCGGGATTTCTGGGTGCGCTTCTCTACTTCGTCGCCCGTCCGATCACGAACCTGTTTCGCCTGAGGCAGCTCGACATCGCCAAGAGGCTCGCCGATGCCGAGCGCCAGCGCGCGGAGGCGGCGCGTCTCGAGGTTCAGATTCATGAGCGGCTCGCCGCTCTGGAGCACGAGCTCGAAGAGGTCCGGGTTCGCGGAACGGCGGAAGGGGAGTCGGCACGAGCGGAGTTGTTGAAACAGGCGGAGCGCGACGCCGACACGGTTGGCCGATCCGCCCAGGAGCAAATCGCGCGTCGGCTCGAGTCGGCCAAGGAGGAGCTGCGAGGCCTGGCCGCAGCGCTGACCACGAAGAGCGCCGCCGAGCTGCTCTCTTCCGAGATCAATGACGAGGACCAGCACCGCCTCCTCCAAGACAGCGTGTCGAGCCTCCGCAGCGGTGCCCGATGAGCTCCTTTACACACCCCTACGCCCGCGCCTTCGTGGAGAGCGCTCCGAAGGATTATGACTACGGCGCCTTCGAATCGGCGGTGACCACGCTCGAGCAGGCTTTGGAAGGCAACACGAAGCTGCGCGCATTTCTGCGCGCCCCCAACGTGCCGCGGGAAGCCAAGAGCAGGGTCGTGGCGGAGCTGTCGAAGCGGGTGCACTTGGACGAGTTCGGCTCCCGTTTTCTTCAGGTCATGCTTCGCAATCACCGGCTGCTCGAGGCCGGCCAGGTCTTGAAGGCGGTGCGCGACCTGCTCGATGCCCGGGAGGGCATCCTCCGGGTCCAGGTGACCGTTCCGACCGCGCCCTCCGAGCCCGAACAGAAAATGATCGAAGAGGCGATTGCGTCGCGCACGGGCAAGAGAGTGCGAATGCAGATCGGGCTGGACCCGAAGATCCTCGGCGGGTTCATCGCCCGTGCGGGATCGCAGGTATTTGACGGATCGGTGGTGGCCGCAATCCGGCGCTTCCAAGCGCAAGCGGAAGGAAAGACGGGAGCCTGAGATGGAGATCAAAGCAGACGAAATCACGGCCATTCTGAAGCAACAGCTCGCTGACTACGAGAAGGCGATCGACGTCGCGGAGGTCGGGACCGTGCTCTCCGTGGGCGACGGCATCGCTCGTCTCTACGGACTCGACCGGGTCATGGCGGGAGAGCTCGTGGACTTCGGCCACGACATCTATGGCCTGGCGTTGAACCTCGAGCAGGACCAGGTCGGCGTCGTGCTTCTGGGGGAAGCGGCAGAAGTCAGGGAAGGCCAGGAGGTGCGCCGCACACGTCGGATCATCCAGGTTCCGGTCGGACCCTCTCTGGTGGGGCGCGTTGTCGACGCCCTGGGGCGTCCCCTGGATGACAAGGGTCCGATCAAGTCCACGGAGTCGTACCCGCTCGAGCGGATCGCGCCCGGCGTCATCGACCGCCAGCCGGTCAAGGAGCCTGTGCAGACCGGGATCAAGGCGATCGACGCGATGATCCCGATCGGACGAGGCCAGCGCGAGCTCATCATCGGCGACCGCCAGACGGGCAAGACGGCCATCGCTCTGGACACGATCATCAACCAGAAGGGCAAAGGCGTGATCTGCGTCTACGTGGCCATCGGTCAGAAGAAGTCGACCGTGGCGCAGGTGGCCAAGTCGCTCGAAGAGCACGGCGCGATGGGGCACACCATCATCGTGTCCGCGACCGCTTCCGACCCGGCTCCCATGCTCTACATCGCGCCCTACGCCGGCTGCGCCATCGGAGAGTGGTTCCTCTACAACAAGCAGCATGCGCTGACGATCTACGACGACCTGTCCAAGCATGCCGCGGCCTATCGAGAGATCTCGCTGCTGCTTCGGCGGCCGCCCGGCCGGGAGGCGTATCCCGGCGACGTCTTCTATCTCCATTCCCGCCTCCTGGAGCGAGCCGCGAAGCTCTCGGAGAAA
>DATDNV010000037.1:0-3426 GCA_036518075.1 Thermoanaerobaculia bacterium | reverse complement strand
AAGCACGAAGAGACAGTGCAGGACTTCCACAATCTCAAAGTATGGACGAAGGCGCACAAGCTTGCACTCGCCATCTATTCAGTGACACGGAAATTCCCAAAGGAAGAGACGTACGGACTCCGAAGCCAGCTTCGCAGCTCTTCTGCATCTATAGGCATGAATATCGCTGAAGGATGCGGCCGCGATGGCGACAAAGAGTTCGCTCGATTTTTGCACTTCTCGATGGGTTCGGCCAATGAACTCGAATACCAGCTATTGTTGTCACGTGATCTGGAATTTATCCAACCAGACCAGTTTGAGGAGCTCCAGAACCGCGTGGCAGAAATAAAACGAATGCTCACGTCTCTTCTTCGGAAGCTGAGAGCTGTAAGCTGAAAGCTGATAGCTCGTTCCGTTCCCGGGTCCTCTCCAAGGAGCCGCTCCTCGGCTGCTTTCTGACGTGGCCGACGGCCGGCGTCGCGGAGCTGCTGGCGCTGGCCCGATTCGATTTCGTCGTCCTGGATGCCGAGCACGGCTTCTTTTCAATCGAGTCGATCGAGAGAATGGTGATCGCTGCGGACTCCGCCGCGATCCCGGCGATCGTGCGCGTCCCTTCGTGCGCGGCGGCGGAAGTCGGCCGGAGCCTCGATGCGGGGGCGGCCGGGATTCTCTTCCCGAGAGGACAGGGAGCCGGCGACGTTCGTGCGGCCATTCGATCGGCCAAGTACCCGCCACCGGGAGTCCGAGGACTGGGCGGCGTTCGGGCCAACCGATACGGAACCGTCCCCCTGGGCGAGTTCGTCGGGGAGGCCAACGAGCGGACCCTCGTCGCCGCGCAAATCGAGACCGCCGGCGCCTTGTCCGAGCTCGCGGAGATCGCATCGGAGCCGGGTCTCGATGTCCTGTTCGTCGGGCCCAACGACCTGACGCAAGCACTGGGAGTTCCGGGCCGCTACACCGACGGCCGGTATCGCGACGCGCTCGGCGCGATCGCGCGCCAGGCTCGAGCCTCCGACAAAGCCGCCGGCATCATGCTCGGATCCGCCAAGCAGATCCCCGAGCTCGGAGACCTCGGGTACAGCTTCTTCACGACCAGCGATCGGGCGCTCCTGCTCGAGTCCGCGCGCGCCTGGAGGTCGGCGCTCCAGCCGTAGAATCGAGATTCGGATGCGCTATCGCTACGAGGAATATCCGGTCGATCTGCTGCGAGCCCTGCTCACTTACCAGGAGCTCGTCAAGCTCTTCCTCCAGCTCGTTCTGCAGAGCGGGGGCGACGTCGAGGAAGCCCTGCGGTGGATGAAGTATCTGCAGGACCGCGGCATCATCGATCCCGCCGTCAACCTGGGCGAGTTTCGCAAGGAGCTCGAGAAGAACGACATCGTGGAAAATCGCGGCGGAGCGCTCGCCCTGACCGCCGGCGGCGAGCGCCGCATCCGTCGGTCGGCCCTCGAAGAGATCTTCTCCTCGCTCTCGAAGTCGGGTCCGGGATACCACGCGATCCCGCGCGCGGGCTCCGGGGGGGAGCTTCTGCCGGAGACCCGCCCGTACGAGTTCGGAGACAACCCCGCCGCGATCGACGGCGTCCGGACGATCGGCAATGCGGTCCGGCGCGACGCGGACGACATTCAGCTGACACAGGAAGACTTCGAAATCCACGAAGTCGAGCACCTGACGTCCTGCGCGACCGTGCTCGCGATCGACATCTCGCATTCGATGATCCTCTACGGGGAAGACCGTTTCACCCCGGCCAAGAAAGTCGCGCTGGCGATGGTCGAGCTGATCCAGTCGAAATATCCGAAGGACTCGATCGAGGTGCTCCTGTTCGGCGACGACGCCGAGCGCGTTCCGATCTCCGAAATCTCGAAAGCGCAGGTCGGACCGTTCCACACCAACACGAAGGCCGGCCTCGCGCTCGCGCGAAAGCTCCTCCAGCACAAGAAGAATCCGAACAAACAGATCTTCCTGATCACCGACGGCAAACCCTCGGCGATCTGGGAACGGGGCGGGCGTCACCTCTACAAGAACCCGTTCGGGCTGGATCTGAAGATCGTCAACCGCACGCTGGAAGAGGCGGACGCCTGCCGGCGCGATGGAATTACGATCACGACCTTCATGATCGCCACCGACAGCTACCTCGTCGATTTCGTGGAGAAGCTCACGAAGACGAATCGGGGCCGCGCCTACTACGCCTCGCCCTACAACCTGGCCGAGTTTCTCTTTACCGACTACATCCGCAACCGCAAGAAATTCCTCCATTGAATGGCGTCCTCATCGCGATCGCGCTGCTTGCGCTGTTCCTCGCGCTCCTCGTCGTTCCGCGAATCGCTCTCGGGCGGTCGCAGGACCGCATGGCGCGGGCGAAGCTCGAGGGCCCGCGCGGCAACACCTGGAAGCTCCTCACCCGCGCCGACCTGGTGGTCGGCCGCTATCGTCGGCTCCCCGGCCTCCTCGGCCTCGATCAGGAGAGCCTGACCTTCGAAAGTCTCTTCGGAGACGCGACGACGATCGCGACGTCCCGGATCGTCAAGATCATCACGGGTCGGCGGCTCGCGAACGGAAGAACTCTCGTCCGCCGGGGTGTCCTGCGGGTCGTCCGCCATGGGGGCGACGAGACGGAGTTCGTCGTGACTCTGGCCGCTCTCTCCGCCTGGCGCAGCCACCTGGGACTCTGGGCCGGCAAGGAGCGTCAGGCCGACGCGGAACGCGTCACTCCCGGCCGTTAGTTTTCCGCTACCCGTGAGTCGATTATATCAGGTCTGATATAGGCCAAGCTCGAAACCAAGACGGAAGCAACCGCTAATTGGCGGTCGCAGTCGCGGGCGCCTTCGGAGCTCCTCCCGCGGCCGTAACCTCCGCCTTCCAGCCGAACGCTTGCGCCGAGCTTTCCAGAAGCTCCTTCGCATGCTCGACCGCCTTCGCTTCGATGCCCGCGTCCTTCGCTGCTCTCCCGAGCGCGCCTCGGGCCCAGAGCATCCAGCGGTTGCGGTCCTCCGGAGTGATCGGGTTGACCCAGCCGCTTCGTTCTTCGAACCATTCGAACCGCGGGTCGAGCGCGAGCAGCCGCGGCGCCGGCAGGCGGATGTGCACCGTCTTCTGAATGGGATTCGCGTGCACCGAGAAGTCCGGACTTTCCAGATCGAATCCGCCGAGGACCCGGCCTCGCAGGCGCAACGTCGCTCCCTTGGGGAAATCGAAGACGAAGATCGTTTTGATCTCTTCGTAGCGCACGACGTCCGCCACCTGGACCTCGACCGTGGCGAGCGTGGCAATGCGTTTCATCGCCAGAACGACCGGCGCGGAGGACACGCGGCCGGTCTCGGCCGACCGGCGGCCGAGCGCGAACGCCCCCCAGAGAATGCCGGCGGCCACGACGATGACGAACAACCACGCCAGGAAGCGGCCGGGAGTCGCGCGCATGGCTACCTCTGGCGGTATCCTCTTCCAGAC
>DATDNV010000036.1:0-3715 GCA_036518075.1 Thermoanaerobaculia bacterium | reverse complement strand
AAGTGGCGCCGGCATGGACGCGCGAGGATGCGCGCGGGTGGTGGCAGGACAAGGGGCCGCGGGCGCTCGAGGCCGCCAAGGCGCACCGCGAGGACACTCCGCGGTTCCTGGTGCTGTCCTCCGCCAGCCGAACGGGAGGCTGAGGCGGCCGTCCGATTGTCGCCATAGAATAGGCGGCAATCCGAAACGAGGGCACTAATGCTAAGCGTGGACGCCGCCTTCGACCGCATCGGCTCGGCTCTGGGAGAGCTCGGATACGCGACCCGCAAGGGTACCGCTGAGGGACCGGAGGATCGTGTCGCCGTTTTCGCGTCGCCGAAAATGGCCGTTCGCGTCTCCTGGCAGGAGAAAGCCCGCCTGATGATCCTTCAGGTGCGAGTCGGATCGGAGTGGGTGGAGTTCACGCGGCGCAGCTTCGGTCCCAAAGGTCTGGAGGAATCCACGGTGGACGGGCTCGTCCGCGCCGTGCACGACGAGGTAGCGGAGACGTCGACCGACGGAGGCTGATCCACTCGTGTCCATGAGCGCCGACCGACCGCTCTCGCGAAAGGCCTCGATTCTGGTCGGCATCATCTGCGCCGGCGCGGGCATCGCGATCGTGCTCGTTTCTATCTTCGCCGATTCGAAGGGCTTCCGTGCTCCGCGCTGGGTCGTCGCGAGCGCGGGGGGCGCGTTCCTCTTCTTCGGCGGCTGGACGGCCGCTCTCTACGCGATGGGCTACGACCCTCGCCGTTCCGAGGAGACGCTTCCCTCTCCGGCGGTCCAGTTGGCGGTCTTGATCCCGGGGCTGGCCCTCTTTGCGGCCCCGTTTCACTGGGTCGCGTTCGGCCCCGGTCCCCGGCAGTTCTCGACTTCCTGGTCGCTCCCTCCTTTCACCGTCGGTGGAAGCAGCGGCTCAACGACCGGGCGCATCGCGTTCGGAGTCGGGGCACTTGTCGTCGATGCCCTTCTCGTGGCCTCGGTCGTGCGCCTGGTCCGCCAGATGCTCCGCGGCCGGGCGATTCGGGCGTCGTCTCCTCGCGCCGCCGATCCTCCCGTCTAGGGAGCCGGCTCGACCCGGTCTCGCCGGCGCGCCGGGCACTCCCCATCTCAGCGCTCGAGCTCGGCGAGTTCCTTTGCGAGCTCATCCCGAGCGGCCTCGAGCGCCTGGCGCCGGACGCTGGCAAGCCCCTTGGCGAGCTGCTGTTCGATGCGTGCGAGGGAGAGCCGAAGCGTTTTTCGGCGAGCCTCGAGCTGGGAGTCCTTTCGTTTCCCTCCGCGAGAGCGCTTTTCCTCTCGAGCCTGCTCTTTTTCGGCCCCCAGATCTTCTTCGCTTCGTCCCCAACCTCGAGCCATCGAATAGAGTGTGGGCGAGACGAAGCAAGAATGTAAAGGTCTTCCGCAGGTCGCGGGGAAGTGGTTCTCTCCGCGAGGAGGTCGCCCCGTGAGGAAGGAGTGAGCATGAAGAAGCGCAAGAGCGGGACCGTTCGAAGAACATCGGTGAAGAAGAGGAAGCCGGTCATGCGGCACTCGCGCGAGACGCGTCGCGGCGGGTCGCGACGCCGGTCCGGGTCGAGCGAGACGCGTCCGCTCGCGATCGGGGTTGCCGAGTCGAGCCGGCGCCTGAAGATCCTCGTCACCGGCGGCACGGGAACGGTCGGATCTCGGGTCGCGCGCGAGCTTCTGGCGCGAGGCGCCGACGTCACCATCCTGACCCGAGACCTTTCGAAGGCGAAGGCGCTGGTGCCCGAAATCCGGGCGTTTGAGGGCGACCTGCTCGATCCGGTCAAGATTCGCTCGGCGTTCGCCGGCATGGACGGCCTCTTCCTGCTGAACGCGCTCGGCACTTCCGAGACGCACGAGGGTCTGATGGCGGTCAACGGGGCGCTCCTGTCGGGCATTCGCCGCATTGCTTATCTGTCCGTTCACCGCGTGGATGAAGCCTCTCATCTTCCGCACTTCGGATCGAAGATCGCGGTGGAGACCGCGCTCAGAGCATCCGGGATTCCGTCCGCGCTTCTCCGCGCGAGCAACTACTTCCAGAACGACTATTGGTACAAGGACGTCATGCTCGGCTTCGGCATCTATCCCCAGCCGTTGGGAGACGTCGGTGTTTCCCGCGTCGATGTGCGCGACATCGCGGAGGCCGCGGCGATCACGCTGCTCTCCGGCGCAGACGGAATCTTCAATATCGTCGGTCCCGAGCCGCAGACGGGAAAGAGCACCGCCGCGATCTGGGCGAAGGCTCTGGGCAAGGCGGTGGCCTATGGGGGCAACGACCTGGACGCCTGGGAGAAACAGGCGGCCCAGATGCTGCCTCCGTGGCTGGCGTTCGATCTCCGGCTGATGTACGCCCACTTCGGGCAGAACGGATTGCTGGCGACCGCGGCGGATGTGAAACGCTTGACGAAACTGCTCGGCCATCCGCCGCGCCGCTTCGAGGACTTCGCCGCGGAAACCGCGAGGGCCTGGAGGAGCTGACGGCTGCTAGCTCGGCTTCGTGAAGGCGCGCGCCTGGCGGATCTCTTCCCGGTCGGGGACCCCGCTCGTTGCGCAGTTGGCCAGCAGCTTGCCGTAGAGCTCGCGGGCCTTCGCCAAGTTGCCGGACAACTCCGCTGACCGCGCCGCGCCATACAGGCCGTTGAAGCGATTCGGCGCGGTTCGCAGCGAGGCCTCGTATTCGACGAGGGCGTCGGCGTTCCGACCCATTTCGCGCAGCATGTCGCCGAGAAGCTCCCGCGGAGGAAGAACCGAACCGGGAGTCACCGGATGTTTCCCCGTCTTGTCGTCGAGATCGGCCGCCGCGCGCGCGAGATCGAGAGCATCCTCTTTGCGTCCCCCGGAATAGGCGAGCCATGACGCAGCCGCTTTCCGCATCGATTCCACATGACTGCCCCAGTCGTAGGGTCCCGGAATCGGGTTCTTGACCAGACCCTCCTGTAACGCGGCGAGCTGGGCGATCGCGGCCCGCGCCGGCTCCGGCTGAGAAATTCGCGCCGATCCGAGAGCCCGCGCGAAATAGGTGATGGCGGTCGCGTAACGGAAACTCTCCCAGGGCAGTTTCGCGGAAGAGACCTCGAGACGAGCGGCGTCGGACCACTTTCTTCGCTCGAGAGCGAAGCGGGCCGGGATGGCGGCCAGCGCATAGCCGGCGGCGAAGTTCGGCTCATCGAAAGTCCTTGCGACGGCGGCTTCGTCGAGAACGTGTTTCGCCCGGGCCTCGTCTCCCATCTGGAGATACGCGTACTCGAGGTAGTCGAGCGCGTGGAGCGCGTCGAACGAGACCGCACCCGGGTGATTCCTGGCGACGATGCGCCGTGCGGATTCCGCGGAAGCGAGATTCGAATCGATCGACTCTCCCCAAAGCCCCAGCCGCGTGAAGATGTGCGACGGCATGTGGAGAGCGTGGGGGGAAGAAGGCGCGATCTTCGCGTAGGAGCGTGCAGCCGGAAGCGCCATGGGCGCCAGCGCCGGATAGTCGAACGCGTGAATCAGATAGTGCGCGACGCCGGGATGCTGCGGCTCCTTGTCGAGCATGCCATTCAGGATCTCGGCTGCTCGCTTCTGGTTGGCGAGCGTGGGATCGGTCGGCGGCGCGGTTCCGATGAGCATCAACGCGAAGAAGATCGAGGCTTCGTGGTCGTTCGGGTCGCGCCGCGCCATTTCCTCGAGCGCCCTCCGGTACGCGGCCGCCCGCGTCCGATGGTCGACCTGGTCGGAGTCTCGGTAGAAGAGG
>DATDNV010000035.1:0-6070 GCA_036518075.1 Thermoanaerobaculia bacterium | reverse complement strand
GCTTGATGATCTCTTCGGCGACTCGCGCGTAGTAGTCGGTGAGCGTCACGCCGCTCTTGCCGGCCACTTGATCCGGGTCCGCCGCGACCAATCGGGCGGCGAGGCTGTCACGGCCCTGAATGTTCAGGTCGATCTTGGCGGGATCGATCGGCCCGCCCAATCCCTGGCGCAGCAGGGTGATGACGTCCGAAGTGATGTCCCGGCCTTCTTTCGCTTGCTGTTGCACGCGGATCAGGACTTCGTTCTTTCCCGGATCCTCATACCGCTGAATGCCGAAATCGCCGAAATTTCCGGCGTCGAGGATCTTCCGCAGGTGCTCGATGTCGGGGCGCGACACGAAGCGGAGCGCGATCTGGGTTCCTCCCGAGAAATCGATTCCGAAACGCAGCCCCTTCTGGACGAAGATCGACCCGAGCCCCAGAAGGATGAGGGCCCAGGAAGCGCCGATCGCCCACCACTTCCACCGCAGGAAATCGATGTTGGTCTGTCGAAAGAGCTCCATACGTTCTTCTTCTCCTGGGGCCCTCTAGATCGAGAGCGCGTCGATGTGCTCGCGGCGGCCGTATTCCAGCTCGAAGATCGTGTGAGACACGAAGACAGCCGTGAATACGGAGATCAACAATCCGATGATCAGGGTCACCGCGAATCCCTTCACGGGACCCGTTCCGAACTGGAACAGGAAAACCGCCGAGATGATGACCGTGATGTGCGTGTCGATGATCGTGGCGAACGCCTTCGAGAAGCCGTTCTCGATGGCGGTCTTCGGGGCGCGCCCGGCCCGCAGCTCCTCGCGGATGCGCTCGAAGATCAGCACGTTGGAATCGACCGCCATACCGATGGTCAGGATGAATCCCGCGATGCCGGGCAGCGTCAGCGTCGCGTCGAACAGCGACATCGCCCCCATCAGCAGGATCGCATTGAGGATGAGCGCCAGGACCGCGTTCCAGCCCGCGCGCCGGTAGTAGAGCACCACCGCGATGAAAACCAGCAGCGCGCCTGCGATCGAAGCAGTGATTCCCTTGCGGATCGAGTCCAGGCCCAGGGACGGTCCAACGGTGCGCTCCTCGAGATAGGTCAATCCGGCCGGGAGCGCTCCCGCCCGGAGGACGAGGGCCAGATCGTTGGCTTCCTCGGTCGTGAAGGAGCCTTCGATCTGTCCGGTATCGGTGATCCGGTCCCGGATCGTGGGAGCGGACTGCACGCGCTTGTCGAGCACGATCGCGAGCCGGCGCCCGACGTTCTTTCCCGTCGCCTCGCCGAACTTCTCCGCTCCCGACGGCGTCAGGAAGAACGTCACGGTGTTTCCGCCCATCTGCTGGCGGCTGGGGCGCGCGTTCTTCAAGTCGCGGCCGGTGATGACCGCCGCCTTTTGCACGACGTACCAGCCGGACTGGCGCTCTCCGGCGACCGTTTTCCCTTCGACCAGCTCGAGGTCGGCCGGAAGCTGGTTGTTGTAACGGGCGAGCAGGCTCGTCTTGTCGGCAGGCCCCATGTCCTTGCCGTCCTTGGTGTCGACGAGCTTGAGCTCGAGAAACGCGGTGCTGCGGATGAGATCCTTGACTCTCTTCGGGTCGTCGACGCCCGGCAGCTGCACCAGAATGCGGTCGGTCCCCTCCCGCGCGATCAGAGGCTCTGCGACGCCGAACTCGTCGATCCGATTGCGGATCGTTTCGATCGCCTGGGTGACCGCCGTGTCCTCGATCGATCGCCGCGACGGATCCTTCAGCGTGAAAGACCATTTCGCCGAGGTCGCGTTGACGTTCCAGTCGGGCAGCCAGCGCTTCACGATCTCATCGAGCTTGGTCTGATCGGTCTGCGACGAGACGGTCAGCGTGAACGACGAGTCGCTCGGATACTCCACGGCCCCGAGCGTCAGGCCCTGCTCCCGCGCCTGATTCTGGAGTTGCGTGACATCGTTGTCGCGCTGGGCCTTGAGCGCGTCGGCGGTGTTGACCTGGAGCACCAGGTGAATTCCGCCGCGCAGGTCGAGACCCAGCTTGATCCCCTTCTTGAGCGCCTCTTTCAGCGGCGGGGTTCCCGAGCCCACCCACTCCTTCCTGGCCCGCGCGAAGCCCGTGAAGACGTAGCCGCCGACGATGGCGGCGAACACGACCAGGATCACCAGGATTCTCCACCGAAGACGCTTGGACAAGAAGCCTCCTTAAGAAACGCCGGAGTCTACTTGAACCCGAACCAAAAGTCCCTAGTCCTTCGTCCCCAGTCCGTAGTGGTTGGTCTCGGTCGGGCCCGGGCTCGCAAGACTAAGGACTAAGGACTAAGGTCCAAGGACCCGATTCTACGAAGAGGATTTCTCCTCTTCGCTCGTCAGCGCCGTGATCGAGCTGCGCAGGACCTTCAGCTTGACGTTGTCGGCCACCTGCAGCACCACGAAACCCCTCTGCTCGTCCAGAGCGGCGATGCGTCCGAAGATTCCGCCTCCCGTGACGACCTCATCCCCCTTCTTGAGCTTCGAGAGCATCTCCTGCGTCGCCTTCTGCTTCTTCCGCATCGGAGCGAGCACCAGGAAATAGAAGATCGCAAAGATGAAGATCATCGGCGCAAAAGCGCCGAGCTGGCCGAGCGGCCCGGCAGCGGGTTGCGGCGCGGCCGTCTGAAACAGCAGCAGCATCATGACGGGCGGATCATATCGAAGACCTCGCTCACGGATATCTCCCTCGCGGGGACGCGGCGGCCTTGGAAGCGTCGGCTTGAGCGGGCCGCCGCTCCGCTCGGATCGCGCAGCCGCCCCCTGACTGAGGAATCCTCGCGCGCGGTGCGCGATCCGAGAGGCCCCGCTGCGGGAGAAATCCGTGGCTCGCGGGTGAAGGCAACTAGGTAACGCCCCCAGAAATACCGTCAAACCCCTAGGGCTTAGAGAAAGGCGGCGGTCCGGTTCTCGGGGGGACGGTCCCGCGCGCCGCGTCCGCCCGCTCCCAAAACCTCATGAAGTTTTCACCCAGGACTCCGCGCACCTCTTCGTCCGAGTGGCCGCGGCGCACCAGCTCTTCCGTCACGATCAGCAGCTTCGAGACGTCCTCGAGCCCGTCCGGAGGATTCGGCATTCCGTCGTAGTCGGTTCCGAGGCCCGCAGCCTGCGGGCCCCCGACTTTCATCACGTGCTCGATGTGATCGACCACCGTCGTCCAGGAAGCGCGCTTGGTCGAGATCGCGTCCACGAGCTTGGCCACTTCCGCGTCCCGCTTCGGAGAATCGCCCTTGTATTGCTCCGTCAGGCGGGCGACTTCGGGGGCGAGCGCCGCCTTCTTCGCCTTGTATTCGTCCACGACTTTCTGATCGAGGAACGTCGAGCTGAAGTTCACCATGACGACCCCGCCCTTCGACGCGATGGCTCGGATCTCCTCGTCGGTCACATTACGAGGCATGTCCGCCAGCGCGCGACACGAGGAGTGCGAAGCGAAGACCGGGGCCTTGGAAATCGCGATCGCGTCCTGCGCGGTCTTGTCGGAGACGTGGGACACGTCCACGAGCATTCCCAGACGGTTCATCTCGAGAACCACCTCGCGGCCGAAATCGGTGAGGCCGTTGTGGACGGCGTACTTCGCCGGTTCGAACCGGTACTGAAAAAAGGAGCCCGACGAGTCTGCCCAGTGATTCGTGTTGGTGTGCGTCAACGTCATGTAGCGCACCCCCAGGCGATAAAAGGCCTGGAGCGCTCCGAGCGAGTCCTCGATCGCGTGCCCTCCCTCGATCCCGATCGAGACCGCGATCTTCCCGTCTTTCTTCGCGGCGCGCACGGCGGCCGGTGAATCGGCGAAGACCAGCTCCGGATGGCTCTCGACGAGGCGATGAACGAGCTCGATCTGCTCGAGCGCCTTCTTCGCCGAGCCGCCCTTGGCCGCGAACTCCGCCGGCACGTATGCGGCGAAGAAGGGGTTGGTCACGCCGCCTTCCTTCAATCGGGAAATGTCGACATGGCCGGTCTTCTGGCGCATTCCGAGGTCCACCCACTCCGTGCCGAGTCGATCGGGAACATCCTCATGGGTGTCGACGACGATCGACTCGCGTTGCACGCGCAGCGCGTGCTCGTGGAGCGTCTCGGCCGGCGCGACCGCCGCCCAGAGAGCCAGGGACAGCAGAGACCATTTCTTGTTCATGGGTCGCGGAAGGGTATCAGTCTTGGGGAATCTTCTCCTCCGGAGGCGCTTCGAGCGCGGAAAGGCGCCCCTGCCCGATCGCCTCTCGGATCCGCTTCATCCAGTCCAGATAAAAGTAGACGTTGTGAATCGAAAGCAGCATCGGAGCGGAGAAATCCTTCAGGACAAAAAGGTGCCTCAAGTAGGCGCGTGTGTGCCGGCGGCAGACCGGACATCCGCAGTCGAGATCGAGCGGCGAAAAATCCGATTTGAACCTCTCGTGCTTGATCGCGATCTCGCCGCGCCGCGTATAGGCGTGGCCCATTCGCCCGTTTCGCGTGGGTAACACGCAATCGAACAGGTCGACCCCCGACCGGACCGACTCCAGCAGATCCGCCGGCGTGCCAACGCCCATCAGATAGCGCACCTTTTCCCGCGGAAGCAGAGCCGCCGTCGAGGAGGTGATCGCGCGGATCTGGGGTTTCGGCTCGCCGACCGCGACTCCTCCAATCGCGTAGCCCGCGAAGTCGAGGTCGATCAGCGGACGCGCCGATCGGGCGCGCTCGGCTTCGTCGGTACCGCCCTGGACGATTCCGAAGAGGAGGCCCGGTCCCCGGTAGACCCGCCGCGCTCGCTCCGCCCAGGCGAGCGAAAGCCGGCAAGCGTCCGCGATCTCGGACGGTTCGGCGGGGTATGGGGGACAGACGTCGAGCGCCATCGCGATGTCGACGCCGAACTCGGACTGGAGCTCCATTGCGAGCTCGGGAGTCAGGAAGTGGCGGCTTCCGTCCTCCGGGCCGCGGAACTCGACTCCCTCTTCGGTGATCCGGCGGCGCGCCGCGAGGCTCATCACCTGAAATCCTCCCGAGTCGGTGAGGATCGCGCGCTTCCAGCCGATGAACGCGTGGAGTCCGCCCGCCCGCCGGATGATCTCGGGCCCCGGTTTCGCCAACAGATGGTAGGTGTTGGCGAGCACCGCCCGGCAGTCCCACCCTTCGAGCCGATCAAACTCGACGCCTTTGACCGCGCCGCGCGTTCCGACCGGCAGGAAGCAGGGGGTTTCGATCTCGGCGTGAGGAGTGGACAAGATTCCTCGCCGCGCCGAGGAGGCAGTGTCGATGGCAAGAATTCGAAACGGTGTCAGGTTGCTCTCCCTCTCTGTCATTTCGAGGAGATCCCTCGCTGTCATTCCGAGGAGCGAAGCGACGAGGAATCTACTCTCGCACGGACGACCGGTGGTAGATCCCTCGCGGAGCTTGTCCCGAACAGAACGTACGACTCGAAACGGTGGAAGTAGATCCCTCGCTACGCTCGGGATGACAAAGACTGTGAGGGGCTCGGGATGACAAAGAGAAACCTTGAACTTTGGACTTCAGAACCTCACCCTCGCATCCAGACCCGCTCCGACGTCCCGGCGGTTGGTCGAGGACAGAGACAATCCGCTCTCCGTCGAAAGGATCACCGCGGCGTTGAGCGAGACGGCCTGGAGACCGAGCCCGAATCCCGCCGAAAACGCCCAGTGCGCGTCGGGGGCGGCCGTGTCCCGGAAGGCGCCCGCTCGGATCGCGAAGAGCGGAAACTTGAACTCGGCTCCGGCCGCCAGCTGCTGGCTGCGGCCGCCGGGAATCAGCACGTCGGTCGCCTTCAGGTCATAGTCGATGGCGACCGTCAGCGCTCCGATCGGCTGCACGGCCGCTCCCGCGCGGAGAGTCCTCGGAAGCTTGATCGTCGCGGGCGCCCCCGCGAGCGCCGGATCGTTGGGGTTGTTCGCCACGGCGAACTTCGGCTCGTTGATCGCCGTCGAGGTGAGCCCGACCCGGGCGATGCCGAGGATGTTCACCATCGCGCCGAGGTCGAACGTGAACTTGCTCGTGTCGGTCGCGTTGTGCTTGAGCGCCTCGCGCGCCAGGTCCACCGGATCGGTCGAGCTGATGTCGAAGATGCTCTGCTTGAAGTAGTAGGTCCGCCCGCTGACG
>DATDNV010000034.1:0-6662 GCA_036518075.1 Thermoanaerobaculia bacterium | reverse complement strand
CCCCACCATCGCCATCGTCAAGTCGTTGGTCGGCATTGTCCGAATCCCTCACGGCGGCCGCGTATTTGCGGCCGGGGACAGTTTTGAGCACGCAGGCCGAAGCCGCTTGATGCAAATGAATCAAAGGCCGATGCTTCTGGAAAAGCTCCGGCGGAGGCGCATGCCATGAAACCGAGTCGACGGATCGGAGGGCCGCCCGAAAGACGGCGCCGGTTATATCAGATCTGGTATAAGAACCGAAGAAGCGGCGAGCGAGCGGTTCTCTAAAACCGCACGCGGCTGTCGAAGTCGGGACGAAAGCGAGGGTGGATGTACTCGCCCCGCTCCGCGTTCAAGACGTAGCCAGCCTCGAAGCGTCCTCTCGAGATCGACTCGAGAGCCTCGCCCAGACAGTCGATGTCCTCGGAGGTATTGCCGAGCCCGATGCTCGCCCGCACAGCGCCTGGGACGCGGGAGCGGTCTCGCGCGAGAATGCTTTTCTGCACTGCTTCCGCCTCGATCTTCGGAACGCCGAGGATCGCCTGAACATACGGGTGAGAGCAGAAGCAGCCGTTGCGGGTCCCGATTCCCCATTCGCAGGAGAGTACGGCGGCTGTGAGCGCGTGAGGCAATCTCTCGACGTTGAACGGAATGACCCCGAGACGCGACGAAGCGGTCTTCGGGTCTGCGTCGCCATAGAGAACTACGCCGGGAATGCGCGAGAGCCGCTCGAGGGCGTAAGCGGTGACGTCCGCCTCGTGTCTCGCGATCGCCTCCCAGCCGAGCTCTTCCAGCGCGCGGATCGCACGTGCCAGCGCTACGACGCCGACGATGTCCGGCGTCCCGGCCTCCTCTCGGTCCGGCAGATCCGCCCAGTAGGCGCTCTCGAGTCCGACGATGTCGACCGTTCCGCCTCCGACCATGTCGGGATCTCCGGTCTCGAAGGTGCGGCGGTTTCCGACGAGGACTCCGATTCCAAAAGGCGCGTACATCTTGTGCGCGGAGAGAGCGAGATAGTCGAGATGCTCCGGATCCTCGGACGGTCTCGCGTCGATCGATCGGTGGGGAGCGAGCTGTGCGGCGTCGACGACGATCTCGGCCCCCGCGCGGTGCGCCATGGCCGCCCAATCGTGGATCGGGTTGACATAGCCCGTCACGTTGGAAGCGCCGGTGACGGCGAGAAGACGGACGCGCCCGCGGAAGTCATCGAGCTTGCGCGCAAGGTCCTTCTCGTCCACGCGGCCGTCGGGAAGCAGACCCACGTGGACGACTTCGGCGACGCGGCGCCATGGCAGCTCGTTGGAGTGATGCTCCATCAGAGTCGTCACGACGACGTCTCCCGGCCGAAAGGGGTAGCGGTGGGCGAGCTTGTTGATCGCTTCCGTCGCGTTCTTGCAGAAGAGAACGACCGAGTCCGACCGCTCGGCGCCGACGAATCGGGCGACGCGGTCCCGGCCCTGCTCGAAGGCCCAGGAAGAAAGCTGCGATTTGAATCCCGCGCCGCGGTGGACGTTTCCGTACCAGTTCAGGAACTCGTCCACCGCGTCGCGAACACAAACCAGCGCGGGGGTGCTCGCGGCGTTGTCGAGGTTGACGTAGCGTCGGCTTGCGCCGCTGAGAACCGGGACTGGCTGGTCCACTCCCGCGAGATCGGCCAGAGGCGTTGTGACATCCCGTCCCGCGAGCGATCCCGTCAGGGAATCCATCCGTCGATTGTCGCCGCTGGCACACTCCGCGCCTGATGGGATCGCATCAGCGATCCATGGCGAAGTCGGAGGATGAAAGCGGGCGCCGCCGCCCGAGGGGGGGCAGCGGGCGGCTCAGGAGTGTGCGCCGATCTCGCGCACGTATTCCTCCGCCGTCATGGACTTGTCCAGAATGGGAAGGAGAAGCGATTCCTCGGCATCCAGGTGAGCCAACAGGAGGCCGAGAAGCTGATCGGTGCGGCGCGCGAACCAGCGCGGGTCGGGACGGGGCCTGGCGGATTCGGTATCGATCTCCGCCATTTGATGGATGGCGATGGTGTGGTCGTGGCGCATGGATGCCGTGAAGGGCATGGGACCGGAGCCAGCGCGCCGATCGACCGCGGGGTACAAGACTCGCTCTTCCCACTCCGCGTGAACGAGGACGTGCTCCTTAAGGGTGCGCACGATCTGAACCATGATCGTCTTCTGCATCGCGGCGTCGGCGTCCGGGAGCCGATCGACCCACCTATCGATCTGCCGCAGCTCCGCGCGGATCTGCGCATGCTCTCGGCGGAACGGCTCGGTGGGTCTGGACAGGCGGGCGGACGCTTTGCGGGGCATCTCTGGATCTCCCGTCACAGCGCAGCGGGGGAGATGCCCCCCGGCTAAGCCTTTCCCAGCTTCAGCCGCAGGTACTCGCCGATGAGGATCGACGCCGGATAGAGCACTTCCTCCTCCAGCTGAGCGTGGAGGAGAAGCTTCTGGGCGAACTGCGCATAGCCGGTGTGTTGCTCCGCGCTAGCCGCCTGCAAGAGCTTTTGGAGCGCGCCGACGATCAGCTTGTGCTCGTCGAGCATGCGGGGAAGCTCGGCCTTGAGCAGATCGGTCTGCGACAAGACTCGCGCCATGTCCGGAGTCACCCTTCCTCGTGCCAGGTCGGGCAGCAGCCTCAAGGGAGGGATCGCGAACTCCTCTTCGAGCAGAACGTGAGGGAACAAGACCTTGGCCACATCCTTCGCCGCCGCGCCCGTCAGCCCTCCGGCTTTGGTCGCCCGGACCATCTCCTCATGGATGTTCTGATGCTCCGCCTTGAGTCCTGGAGGAAGCTCTTCTTTGGACATTCCCTCACCTCTCGACGGGATCGCCGCCCGATCCGGCCCCGCGTTCGTTGGGCCGCCGGCTTTTCGACGGCAAAGAGTACCAGCAAGCCGGGAATTCCCGCGCCGGGTTGTCGCTCACAAGTCGGCCCGAGACAGCCGGCGGGTCGCGACGCAGACGAAGGGTGCGTCATCGCGAGAGAGGCTGCGAAGAGTCAGGCGTAGGCCCCGGCGCTGATTTCGCCCGAGCGCCAGAAGATGACGAGGCCCGCCGCACCGAGGCCGGCCGCCTGCGCGGCCGCGAGCCCCGCGAACAACCCGAGTAGCGGCCCGAAGGGGATCGTGCGCCGCGGCACCGGCTGCGAGAGCAGGAGCTCCGCGGCTCCCCGGTCCGGAGACAGCGCGATGACGCCGTTGACGAGGGACGTCAGCGGCGCGACAAAGAGAACCAGCTGGACGAGCGATGCAGATGTTCCGGTCTGGCACTTGACCTGCGCCTTCCAGTAAGAGAGATCGGGAAACCGGACGGCGATGGCCATGTCAGTCAAGCCTGGTTAGTTCGGTCTGACCCAGCTCGCGGGCCGCGCGCCTGGTTTCTGCGGCGGGGAATCGGTAGTGGCCTCCGGGAGTCCGAACCGTCTTCAAGAGACCCAGCCGCGCCCACCGGGTCACTGTCGAGACCGAAACCCCGAAGAGCCGCGCGACCTCGCGCCGCGACCAAAACCGCTCGCGGGACGGAGTGTCCGAGAGCTCGAGCTCGGTGCCGGATCGACTCACTGGCGAAGAGGATCTGTCGGCGCGCGTTGGGGGGATATGACGGCCGTCATCCATCTGCTCACCTCTACTGTTTGATTCGTGTGACCCGTTTTGAGTCATTCGGGGGAAGCTTTGACGATCGCTGCGCGGGCGAAAAGATTCAAACGAGTCAATCTGCTCGAAGGCAGCACAACCGAGACCCAGGGGAGGAATTGATTCAAACGAATCAGTCCGGAGACGGGAGGGCGTCTTACAAGGTGAATCGGGTCCACTGACCGCGGCTCGAGTCAATGCGTGCCGGACATGATGGTTGTCATGGCGTCCGGACTTTCGAAGAGGGATAAGAAGGCCTATGTTCAATCCAGTCGAACTCGAGATCGAGCTTTTCTGCCGCGGCATGCGCATCGACGCGAGCTGCGAGGTCGAAGCCGACGGCCGGCGCCTGGCGCGCACGCGCGCGGGATTGGGGTCCGGGTTGGAGCTCATGCTGCCCGCTCCGCGAAAACCGATCTGGGTCAACGTTCCGGTCGTCGAGCGGTTCGCCGAGGCTTCTCCGCTTCGGCTGATCAAGGACGGTTTCGGTTATGGCGTTCTCGACGAACGCGACGGCGCTGTGTATCCGGTGGAAGTCCCCGAAGAGCCCGCCTGGTATTCGAGGCTGACCTCCTCCGGGGTTCCGATGTGCCGAATCGGAGTCCTGCAGGGAAACTATCTCGGCGTTTACGTCTCCAACGCCTGCCTCTTCTGGGCCTCGAAGCCTCCGCGCGCGTGCCGCTTCTGCACGACCGGTAAGAATCTCGGCGTCAATGAGCAGCCTCGCAAGAACCTGGAAGACGTCGTCGAAGTCGCGTTGGCGGCGCGCGACGAGTCCGGATCGGTCTTTACGCATCTGAACACCGGCTATCACTTCGAGGATGTCGACAAGCTCGAGCCGATCCACGGATTGCGGCAATGCGAGCCGTTCGTGCGCGCGATTCGCGAGCGTGTGGGAGGATTCATCGGCGTGCAGGCCTTCCCCGTGCCCGAGCGGCTCTTTTGCGAGTACGACGCACTGATCGAAGCCGGAGCGGACCACTTCTCTTTCTGCTACGAGTTCGAGGACCCGGAGACCTTCGCTCGGCTTTGTCCGGGCAAGGCCGAGACTCTCGGCCAGGAGGGTTTCTTCCGCGCAATGGAATACACCGCGAAGAAGCTCGGTCCCGGCCGCGTCTCAGGAGAGATCATCGCGGGGCTGGAGCCGATCGAGGCGACCAAGCGCGGGATCGATCGGATCGTCGCGGCCGGGGCGTTTCCGACGGTTTGCATCTTTCGGCCGACCATCGGCAGCGACCTCGAGAACGCGCCGCCGCCGGATCCCAAGGCGATGCGGGACGTGTTCGCGCATCTCTGGGAGGCTTGCCGGGACGCGGACCTGCCGGTCGGAGTTCTTCCGATCGAGGTCTCTCTCGTCGTGCAGGCGGAGGAGACTCGGGATCTCGTGAAGCCGACCTTCGGGTCCCGTCTCTACGATTGGAAGCTCGCGGCGCTGCGTCAGGTCGCCCGTCCGTACGTCGCCTGGAAGCGCCGACCTCGCGCCGCCTAGGCGTTCTTTCTGAACACGTTGTTCTCATTGAAGGCCCCCGCCCCCGGGGTCGGGCCGCCTCCCTCGTCGGCACGTTCCGAAGGCTCGCTCGCGGGCACCTCACTCGTCGGAGCGCGGCGGCCTGGCCGTCGAAGTCATCGCCGGAGCGCCGCTCCGGTCCTCGGGCGCAGCTCCAAAACCACCTTTGTTTCATGTTACGAGCTCACTCTCCTCCGACGTGCCGATCGCGGGGGGCTCTTTGTCGAGCACCGATGCAAATGCATCAGTCCCTCCTCGCTTCGCGCCTTCGATAATGAAAAAGGCGGATGAGCACAGTGTTCGAGATCCGGGTGAAGAAGTCGCTGGCGGAGAACGTCACTCTCTTCGAGGTGGCGGCCCCGCGCGTCGCGCGGCGTCATCGGGCCGGCCAGTTCGTCATGGTGAGACCGCGGCCGCATTCCGAGCGCATTCCGCTGACGATCGCCGACGCCGACGCCGAAAAAGGAACGATCACTCTGGTCGTGCAGGCGGTCGGCAAGACCACCTTCGAGATGTGTGAGACATTCGTGGAAGGAGACGCGCTCTCCAATGTGGCGGGGCCACTCGGCAATCCCACCCACATCGCCGTGCCGGGCAAGCCCGACGGCTTCCTCGGAACGGTCGCGTGCGTGGCCGGAGGGGTCGGAGCCGCCCCGATGCTTCCCATCGCCCGCGCCTTCCGGCGGGCAGGGCACGAGGTCGTCACGATTCTCGGCGCGCGGCGCAAGGATCTGCTGGTTTTCGAGGATCGCTTCGCCGCCGTCTCGAGCGAGCTTCTCGTCTGCACCGACGACGGCTCCTACGGCCGGAAAGGTTTCGTGACCGACGCGCTCCGGAGTTTCATCGAAGACCGTCGCGCGTGCGGCGGCGACGTCGACCTCGCAATCGTGATCGGCCCTCCGATGATGATGAAATTTTGCGCGAAGACGACGCGGCCCTACGGAGTGGCGACGCTCGTCAGCCTGAACACCATCATGGTCGACGGCACGGGTATGTGCGGGGGCTGCCGGGTGATGGTCGAGGGGGCGGCGAAGTACGTCTGCGTGGATGGGCCGGAGTTCGACGGGCACAAGGTCGACTTCGACGGGATGATGCGCCGCCAGGCCATGTACAAGCCCGAAGAGGCGGCGAGCCTGGCCCGTTACCGCGAAAACGACCCGAGCTGCCAGATGCAGGCGGCCGTAGCCGCCGCGGTCTCCGAGTGCGAGGCCCCGGCGAACTCCGAAGCCCGTCGAGGCGCCTGAGATGTCAGACCAGCCGAAGAGGAATCTGACCGCGGAGGAGCTGGCTGCGCGAATCAAGAGCCGCGGGACACTCACCAACAAACAGCGCGGTCAGCTCCCGAAAATCTTCTGGGCGGAGCAGAAGCCCTTCGAGCGCGTGAAGAACATCCGCGAGGTCCCTTTCGCGTACACACCGGACCAGGCGCGCGCGGAAGCGGTGCGCTGTCTCTCGTGCAAGAACGAGCCGTGCGTCGCGGGCTGTCCGGTCGGGGTCGACGTGCCGCGGTGTTTGAAGCTCGTCGCGGAG
Source organism: Thermoanaerobaculia bacterium (assembly GCA_036518075.1). Lineage (GTDB taxonomy): Bacteria > Acidobacteriota > Thermoanaerobaculia > UBA5066 > Gp7-AA6 > DATDNV01. The sequence continues at coordinate 15 of DATDNV010000034.1, read as the reverse complement.
GGAGATTTTCGCGGG
>DATDNV010000033.1:0-3691 GCA_036518075.1 Thermoanaerobaculia bacterium | reverse complement strand
AGAATACCGGACCTCATGAACAGGCGACGCTGCGCCGCAGCGGAGCTCCTGGGCAAGCGCGCGGGTCTCGCGGCCGCGTTGGCGGCGCTGGCGCTCCTGGGAGCATGGGCCTTCGCCGCTCCGTCCAGCCGCCGCACCGTGCGCGTGCCCGACCCGGACGTCGGCGCCCAGACGCTCGCCGCGCGCAAGGCCGCTCAGGAGAAGACGGTCCACGACTTCCAGGTCTTCTACCGGTTCCAGTTTTCCGACAAGCAGCCGGAAAGCGGAATCACGTTCGTGCATCACTTCACCGATGACTCGGGCAAGTACTACAAGGCGAACCACTACGACCACGGCAACGGAATCGCCGTCGCGGACGTCGACGGAGACGGGCTCTACGACATCTATTTCGTCAGCCAGCTCGGCGGCAACGAGCTCTGGAAGAACCTCGGCAACGGCAAGTTCCGGGACATCACCGAATCGGCCGGCGTCGCGCTCAAGGATCGCATCAGCGTGACGGCGTCGTTCGCCGACATCGACAACGACGGGGACCCGGATCTCTACGTCACGACCGTCCGCGGCGGAAACGTGCTCTTCGAGAACGACGGTCACGGTCACTTCAAGGACATCTCGAAGGAGTCGGGCCTCGACTACGTCGGACATTCCTCGGGAGCGGTCTTCTTCGACTACAACAACGACGGGCTTCTGGATCTCTATCTCGTCAACGTCGGCAAGTACACGACCGAGGAGCGCGGGCGGGGCGGGTACTTCGTCGGGTTCGGCGACGCATTCTCGGGCCACTTGAAGCCGGAGCGCACGGAGAAGAGCCGCCTGTACAAGAACACCGGCCGCAACCGCTTCGTCGACGTGACCGACGAGGTCGGCATGCCCTACGGCGGCTGGAGCGGCGACGCGAGCTTCACCGCGTTCAACGGCGACCAGGCGCATCCGTCTCTCTACGTCCTCAACATGCAAGGCGACAACCACTACTTCGAGAACGAAAAGGGCGAGCGCTTCGTCGACAAGACCGAGGAGCACTTTCCCAAGACTCCCTGGGGAGCGATGGGGATCAAGTTCTTCGACTACGACAACGACGGGAAGATGGACCTGATCATCACCGACATGCACTCGGACATGACCGAGGAGATCGGGCCGGAGCGGGAGAAGCTCAAGTCGCGAATGCAGTGGACCGACGCTTTCCTCCAGGGCGGCGCGAACAACATCTTCGGCAACGCGTTCTGGCACAACCTCGGAAACGGGAAATTCGAGGAGGTCTCGGACAAGGTCGGAGTCGAGAACTACTGGCCCTGGGGTGTCAGCGTCGGCGACTTCAACGCGGACGGCTGGGACGACGTCTTCATCACCGCGAGCATGTGCTTTCCGTTTCGATACGGAATCAACTCGCTTCTCTTGAACAACCGCGGGGAGAAGTTCCTCGACGCGGAGTTTCTCCTCGGGGTGGAACCTCGGCGGGGAGGCAAGACCGCGATCCCCTGGTTCGACATCGATTGCGCGACCGAGGGGGAGGGACGGCCGGTCTGCCGCGGCGAATCGGGCCCGATCACGGTCCTCGGCAACATGGGAACGCGCTCTTCCGTCGCGTTCGACATCGACAACGACGGAGACCTCGACATCGTCACCAACGAGTTCGGCGCCTCCCCGCAGGTTCTCGTGTCCAATCTCGCGCAGCGCAAGTCCGTCCACTATCTGAAAGTCCGGTTGATCGGAACCGTCTCGAACCGGGACGGGCTCGGCGCGACCGTGAAGGTCTCGGCGGGCGGGCGAGTTTTCACGAAATACAACGACGGAAAATCCGGCTACCTGTCGCAGAGCTCCCTTCCCCTGTATTTCGGCCTGGGAGACGCTCGTTCCGTCGACCGGATCGAGGTGTCCTGGCCTTCGGGAAAGAGGAGTCAGCTCGACAAGGGGATCGCGATCAACAAGACCCTCGAGATCACCGAGCCGCGTTGACGTTGGTTTCCATCGGGTTCCTCGTCGGCTCTCTCGTTTGGGGACAGGCTTTCCTCAGCCCGGCGGCCGGAGCGGCCGCGGGATCGGCGGAAGATCCGTTGCGGGAGGCTCAGTCGCTGCTCGCCGACGGCCGGGCCGATCAGGCCGCTCCGATCTTCGAATCGATTCTCGCCGCGCGGCCCGGAAGCCCGGTCGCCCTGCGCGGTCTCGCCAACTCCTATGGGATCCTGCGCGACCCGCGCGCCCTCGAGACATTTGATCGGGCGGTGGCCGCGGATCCGAACAACCTTCCTCTGAAGGTCGAGTTCGCGGAATACCTCTGGGACACGCGGCGCTTCGACCGCGGCAACGCCGAGATGGAAGGGGTCATCCAGAAAGCGCCGGGCAATGCCAAGCTTCGCGTCCACTACGGAATGAACCTCGCTTCGCAGAGCAAATTCGCTCAGGCGGCGCGGGAATTCGACGCGGCGCGCCGCGGCGGCATCGACAACGCCGACGTGCTCTTCTATCTCGGCAGCGCTCTCTGGGAGACTGGACGACTCGACGAGTCCGAGAAGTGGCTGCGGGAGGCGGTCTCGCGTGATCCGGAGAAAGCCCCCGCCCGACATCGCCTCGGCCGACTTCTCCTGTTTCGCGGGAAGTCGCAAGAGGCGGTGGTCGAGCTCGAGCGGGCCTCCACCCAGGCGCCCGATTCGGCTGAGATCGCCCTCGACTTTGGCCGGGCGCTGGAGGCGACCGGCAAGATGGCGGATGCGGAGGCCGCCTATCGCAAGGCCCTCGCTCTCGAACCCGGGCTCTCCGCCACCCACTACACGCTGGGGACGCTCCTCGCGCGGACCGGCCGGCGCGAGGAGGCCCAGCAACACATCGCGCTCTATCAGGATTACTTCGAAAAGGAACAGAAGCGCCGTTTTCAGGCGGGCGCCCGACAGGCGGAGCTGAACCTGGGTTGGACCGAGCTCGACGCCGGCCATCCCGAGAAGGCGCTCGCGCAGTTCGAGCGGCACCCCGAAGACCCCGAGGGACTGCGCGGCGCGGCGATGGCCCTGTCGAAGCTCGGGCAACACGGCGAGGCCGCGCGCCGTCTGGAGCGCGCCGTTCTGATCGATCCCGAAAACCGCGGGCTGCGATGGGAGCTCGACCGCGAGCGGGAGAAGATCAAGCGATGAGACGAGCCTTTGGGGTGGCGCCGGGGCTCGCGGCCGCGGCTCTGGCCGGATGGGTCTTTCTGGCGGCGGCTCCGGAGAAAAAGACTCCGGCTCCGAAGAAGCCCTCGCCGGACGCGGGGTGTCCGGTGGTCTTCACCGACGTGGCGGCGCAGGCGGGATTGAAGTTCGTGCACGAGCGGGGAGCGACGCCCAATCACCAGTTGCCCGAGACGATGGGATCGGGTCTGGCGTGGCTGGACTACGACAACGACGGGTGGATGGACCTGTACGTGGTGCAGTCGGGGCCGTTTCCGGCGAGCGGAGCGGCGCGAGTGAAGAACCGTCTGTTTCACAACAACCACGACGGAACGTTTACGGACGTGACGGAGAAGGCGGGATTGAAGGACGCGTCGTACGGGATGGGAGTGGTGGCGGCGGATTACGACAACGACGGGTACGTGGATCTGTTCGTGACGAATTTTGGGGGCAACATTCTGTACCGCAACAACGGGGACGGGACATTTACGGACGTGACGGAGAAGGCTGGGGTAAAGGGATCGGGCTGGTCGACGTCGGCGGCGTTTGCGGACTTC
>DATDNV010000032.1:0-9592 GCA_036518075.1 Thermoanaerobaculia bacterium | reverse complement strand
CAAAGGGTCATCGATCGAAAGGATCAGACCAGGGTCTCGATGCCGAGTAGTTTCCGGGATCTCGGGGTATTTGCTTTATGTCAGATCTGATATCGTAAGTACATAATATAGACCTGACCCCACGCCTGATCCAGACACTCGCCGGCTGATTTGAGTCCCGCGCCTACGCGAAGCGCCCGAACTCGACGCGACAATGGACGTCGGCGGCGAGCACTGCTGAGTCGGGCGAACGAGAAGGTCAGCGCCGTCGACAGCGCGAAGGCGGCCCGTAAGGCGCGAGATCCTCTCGCAGCACCTGGCGCACTGCGTCGAGGGTCGAGTTGCGATGGATGTGCTCGAGCAGCGCGTCGTTGATCAGCGTCTGATAGTTCCCTCCGCCCGCGTCGTCCACCAGGTTACGAAAGTGCTCGAGTACGGCATTGTCGAGCCGAATCGAGATCTTGGTCTTGCCGGCAGGGGGCCTGACCACCGGACCGCGCTTGGCGCCCGAGAAATCGATGTTGCGGCGTTTCTCAGCTGCGGTTTTCTTCATGCGACTTCCTTTGAGGTTTGCTCGCCTTCCAGGCCGAGATGATTCGGATCTGATCGTGCCCGCGATAGGCGTAAACGACGACGAGCAGCTTCGCTTGATCAGTCATTCCAAGAGTCACGAATCGTTTCTCTGTGACAGCGTCCGGGTCCTCTCGCGTAAGAGCGAACGTGTCTTCGAGAGCGGTTACTGCCTCAGCAAACGTGACGCCGTGGGCCCGGCGATTAGCGGCTGCCTTCGCCGGGTCCCACTCGAAGCGCACACTTCGCAGTGTATAGACAATTGTCCTCCACGGCAAGTACGCCGGCACTCAATACAGGAAGTCTGGCGGGGCGGGCCTGGCCCTCCGGCTACGCGAATCGCCCAGCCTCGACGTCGTCAAAGAACTTCAGCAGGCTCGCGAAGTAGGACTCCTGATCGTCCCACATGGCGAGGTGGCTGCCCTTCTCGCAGACCTGGACGCGCGAATGCGGGATGAGCTTGCCCTCCCGCTGGATGTCTTCCACGCTCATCTCGTCGAAGCGTCCGACCATCAGGAGCGTCGGCACCGTGATGCGCGGCAGGTCTTTCCACCGGTCCCAATCCTTGAAGTTGCCCGTCACGACGAACTCGTTGGGGCCCTGCATCATGTTGTAGACCTTCGGGTTCATGTGTCTGAACGCACGGGCAACGGGATCCGGCCAAGGATCGAGCCGGCAGATGTGGCGCGAGTAAACGTTCTCCATCATGACCTTCTCGTACTCGGGGTTGTCGTAGTCCCCTTTCGCCTCGTACTTGTCAAGGACTGCGATTGTTTCCGGCGGCAGTGCCGCGCGCAGTTTGGCCGCATAGGCCATGTACGAGGGGATGGAGGCAGTCATGGATGAGATGACGAGGCCCTTCAGATGGCGTTGGTACTTCAACGCATACTCGATCCCGAGCATGCCGCCCCAGGAGTGCCCGAACAGGTAGAAGTTCTCGAGTCCGAGGGTCGCGCGGACCTGCTCGACCTCTTCGCGAAAGCGGTCGATTGTCCAGAGTGAGGAATCGTCGGGTTGATCCGAGTAGTAGGACCCGAGCTGGTCGTAATAGAAGAACTCGATTCCGTGCTGCGGCAGGAAGTCCTCGAAGCACTCGAAGTACTCGTGCGTGAAGCCAGGTCCGCCATGGAGCGTCAGGACCTTGATCTTTCCCTTGCCGATCCTCTTGGTCCAGACCTTGTACTTGCCTCCGTCGATCGGGATGAGGCGGATCCCAGCAGTCTTGATCTCTGGAGCAGCGCCGGCCGAAGGCGGCGCCTTCTCACTTCGAGAAGCGCCGCGGGCTGACCCGGCCGCGACGCCCATCGCCGCGGCTGCCGAAAGATGCACGAAGGATCGGCGGGAAATCGTCATCGCTTTCTCCTTCCACGGATTCTTGGGCCGATACTCTAGCGCCTTGCGCCACGGATCCGCGTCGCCAGGTGCGGGTTGGGTTTTTCGTGTTTGCCGCGTCCCCAGAAACAGGCGGGCAGTGGGCTATTTCATAGCTGCGACGGAGGCTTTGAAGGTCGCGGCGTACTCCCACTTGTCGTCGCCGAAAGTGCCTTGCCCGGAGAGTTTGCCTTCCGCGCGCGTGTCGTTGAAGACGGCCGGCGCGAACGTGCTCTGGTCGTCGCGATTGACGATCGCTCCACCGAACTCCTTGGCGTAAGTCCAGCCAGTGCCGGACGGTTTCTTTTCCGGCCCGAGCGTGATCGAGACGCCATGAATCTTTCCCTCCCGCGCAAGATCGGTCAGCTCGAGCCGGTACTTGTCGTCGAGTACGTTCTGCGGGACCGGGTTGTCGGTCAGCAGGACGACCACGACCGTCTTCGTCTTGTCGCTCATGGACGGCTGGCGGCGGGCGTACACGTGCGCGAGCTTGTAAGCCTTCCCTCCCGCCGTGATCGTTCCCGTGACGGAATCGGGCTCCGCCGCGCCGGCGAGATCCGTGCAGTAGAAAGCGGCGCCAACGAGACTGAGGATGAACACGACGACCCTGGCCCGCCCCGGGCTTTGCATGGCAGCCTCCTTCGTCGGGACGTAATCTACAGTTTTTGCTGCGTCAAGCTACCGAACCCGGCGGCATGTTCAACAACGAGAACACGACGACCGGACACGCGATCTGGAAGGCGCCGCTCTCGAAGTCGGCCTCGACGTAGCCGTCGCTGTCGTCGACGCTGCAATCGAGCTCGATCGCGACCTCGAAGACCACGACCGTATTGGGCGGGACGGCAAACATCGTCGTGTTGAGACTGAAGCCCCCCGAGACGTTGGTTCCGTTCGTGTCGCCGCCGATGACGCCGCCTCCCAATGCGCCGGTGGAGCCCAGGAATTCGATCGCGTAGTTGCTGGACGTCACTCCCGTTGGCCAGCCGAGCCACAGGTTGAAGTCGGCATACGCATACACCTCGCTGCTGTTCGACCAGAACGTCCACGGCGCATGGGCGGTGAGGTGACCCGTCGCCGAAAAGAAGGTGGCGGCGTTGATCACCGCATAGTCCTGGTAGGGATTGGGCCAAAAGAAGTAGAAGCCCACCTTCTGAGTGATGTTCTGCGAGGTCTTGAAGTTGAATTTCGCAAAGCTGCCGAACGGCACGGCGGCGGAGTCGGAGAGGTCGGTGAGCGGGATCGTCCAGATGAGGAAAGGCGTGTCCAGCGTGAACGTCGGATACGGGAAGAATCCGGTCTTGGCGGCGACGTCCTTCAGCGCCGCGGCCTGGGCCGTGATGCTCGAATAGAGCGTGTCCTTCTGCTGCGATGCGAGCTTGATCGCTTCGGCCTTGTGCCTGGCGACCATGCGTTCCAGCTCGGCGCTTCGCTTCTCCTGCAGCGCCTTGAACTTCTTGAGGTCCATTCCCGCCTTACCGAGGAACGCGGACACGGATTTTTCGGCGTCTTTTCGGCCCTTCAGCAGCGCGGCTCGCTGCGCGCGGTCGGGGCGAAATTTTGGGGGATGTTTCAGCCTTTCCGCTTCGACCGCAAGTATCGCCTTCTTCATCTCCTCCATGGAAATCGTCCGGTCCGCCGTGGAAATCTTCGCCATCTTCGCCATCGTGTCCTCCCTCCCGACTTGGTCTACAGAGGCCAGTTCGATCGTCCCCAGGCCGCGAGGCTCGTAAACCCGCTGCCACCCGCGATCACGTTGTCCTTTTCGATCGTCCACCAGAGAAAATCGATCTCTTCTTCGCCGGAGACGACGCCGACGAGGCGCGGATCGTTTCCCCACCAGCCAAAGAGCGGCCCGCCCGAGTCCCCGCCCGTTATGTCGGCAGTCTCCGACTCCAGCTCTTCGCCGCCGTTGGAGTCGCCATCGGTATCGGTCACGGTGATGCTGCCCTGGAACGAGGGCCGTTCAGCGTTCGCAATCGCCCCCGGATAGCCGATGATCGACCAGTACGGCTGGTCGTTCCATGAATCCGAGTAGCCGTTGTAGCCGAAGTAACCGAGCCACGATCCGAGCGGGTCATAGAGCCGCAGGACGGCCCAGTCGTAACCAGCGGGTTTGCCGTGCACGTCGTATCCGCGCGCGTCGGAGACGTACGATTCGACGCCTGCACCGTGCAGCGAAGCTCCGTCGTAATACGCCGGCACGAAACGCATCCACCAGGGGCTGTCTCCCCAGGGCACCATGTGTCCGGCAGTCATCACGAGCCGGTCGCCGATCAACGCGGCGGTCCCGCTATAGCCCTGATTGTTGAAGACACGTCCGACCAATCCCCAGGGCCATGCCGGATCTCGAAACTGCCATCGATCGTCTGCTCCGAAGACCCAGAGCGGGGTGACGCGCCGTCCATTGAACCGTCGCAGGACGGGCGGCGCTGCGGTCGCGGTCCGACGCGGGACAAACAGCGTGTCCGCCCAGTCGGGACGAAAACCTGAAAAGGCGGCTTTCCTGTTGGCCTCCTTGAGAATGACCTCGGGCTTCTCCCGCCGCTGTGTCAATCCCGGCCGCGCACCGCGCAGCTCATCGCCCGCCGGAAGCGAGACCTCCCAGACTCGCTTGTCGCCCTTACCGAGCGGCTCGATGCTCGCCGAGGGCTTCTCCTTGGCGCGAATGTAGTAGCGGCGCGTCCTGGCAAGCTCCACCAGATCTTCGGGAAGCTTGCCCGAACCCAGGATCGGCCGGCGGGTATGGACTGAGCTGAGAGGGTCGGGACGGTCGCGGTCACCGAGGAAGGCGAGAGGTGGAATCCCCATGACTGTCTCCCCAGAAGACGAGTCGCTTCGCCGTCCTTTTCGTCAAAATGAGTTGGTCAGCGCGACGGGTGTGCTGTTTCAGGACAGCGACGCGAAAGAAAACCTAGCACTTCGCCTCGCTGGCGACAACTCGTCAATTAGTGCAGCGCGAGCCGGGGCTGAACGCGGCGGAACGAAGAACCGAACGCTCGGTTGCAAGCATGTCTGTGTCCCGGCAATGATCGCCGCATGAGAAATCCCCAGGCGGGGATCTTCGCCCTCGGAACGGCGTCTCACGCCTATCTGGAGTTCGATGTCTCACCGGAACAGGAAGCCCGCAAGCTCGTGGCTGCGATCTCGTCTCTGCGGGAGCCGAGGACGACGATGGGCGGCGTCAACCTCGTCGTGGGCTTCCGTCCCGAGCTCTGGAAACGAATTGTTCCCGAGGACGCGCCGGAGAACGTCCAGGGGTTCAACCGCGACATCGTTGGTGTCGGAGGCTTCGTCATGCCGGCCACGCAGCACGACGCGGTGGTGTGGATTTCGGGGAGCGCCTACGACATCGTGTTCGATGTGTCGCGCGAAGCGATTGCCGCGCTCGCGGGATTGGCTTCGGTCGCGGAAGAAACCTCGAGCTGGCCGTATCAACACGACCGCGACCTGACCGGTTTCATCGACGGAACCGAGAATCCCACGCTGGTCGATGCCCCGGACGTGGCTCTCATCCCGGAGGGAAGTCCGGGCTCGAGAGGCAGTGTGTTGCTGCTACAGAAGTGGCCCCACGATGCGGCGGCCTGGGAGGCTCTTTCCGTGGTGCAGCAGGAACGGGTCATGGGACGCAAGAAGCTCGACAGCGAGGAGATCGAAGACAAGGCAGCGGATTCCCATGTCGCTTCGACGGACCAGGATCGCTTCGGCAAGGTCTTCCGCCGCAACATGCCTTACGGGACGGTCACCGCCCACGGCACCATGTTCGTCGGCTTCAGCGCCGAGCAGCAGAGGCTCGCCCGGATGCTCGAGAGCATGGCGGGACTCGCGAACGGCGCGCGCGACGCGTTGACTCGTTACACCCGCCCCGTCACCGGCGGGTACTACTTCGTTCCTTCCCTGGAAGCTTTGCGTCTAGTGGCTGCCGACGCGCCGACGTCCAGGCAGGCGTAGCAACAAGCGGTCACCGATTCGGTTGTACGCATCCGGAACTAGGGAAGATACTCCTTCGGAATCGTCTTGCCCGGCCGCTCCTCGTCCCAGATCGCGGAAGCGATCCACCAACGCTTGCCGTCCCAGAAGAGCTCGATCGAGTTGATGCCACGGCCGATGAGCGGCCCGCCGGGCGTGCGCCGCGTCTCATAGGTCGAGAAGACATGCGCGATGTTGCCGAACCGCTGCGTGACGCGATGGATCTCCCGTTCGTCGAATCCCTCCTGAACCATTTCGGCGTTCTCCGCGTCCACGAATTGCTGGTGGCTCATGATTCGAGCTTGTGGCGATCCTGACTTGTCGACTTCCATCGCGACGAAACGCAGGTCAGAGATGTAGAGCGTGCGGTCGCGAGACCACTCGCGCGGCCGGCCGGGCGGTCCGGTGATCACTTCGTAGTAAGCCTTCACGATTCCTTCGATCGTGCCGACGTCTTCCGCCCGAGGGGCGATCGTCGGGACTTCGACGTGCTTCGTCTTCTGGGCTTCCTCGGCGGCAAGCCAGGCGATACCTGCGACCGCCCAGCCGATTCCCAAAGCCCAGGCAAGTGCTCGAACTCTTGGCGGCATGATTTCCTCCCTGCGCGATTGTCTAGTCTCGCACCCGGAAACTCTAAGATTTCTCGGGAAGCGTTCCTGTGGTGAAGGTCTTCTTCGACGCCCGGCTATCTCACCGCAGCGACTCGAGCAGCGCACCCAGGTTCCAGGAATCCCAGGTGGGTTCCCGTGACTCGCCAGCGCACGACGACGTGGTTGCCGGCGGCGAGGCCGACTCCCGGGAGCGCATGAGTCTTCCTGACACAACTTTCCAACTGAGCTAATGCTCTGATTTAGTTCCGCTTAACCCCTTCGGCAATAGTGGGTAACTAATGCAGGCGAATTAGAGGACGGCTGCCGTCACGGATATATGCTTTTGAACACACTAGAAGAAGCAGTCGAAAATGAAGCTCGGCCGGTCATCTCTCCAACGGCTGCCGCGACGACTTCTTCCGATTTCCGAAGCCTTTCGATCGAATTTCTCGAGCCGCATGCCCCGTGACTTGACTGTCGTGCTCGCCCTTCTCGCGGCGCTTGCGGCCGCGCCCATGGATGCGCAATGCACCGGTTGTGGAGGGGCATCCTTCGGTCCCGGAGCCCGGGCTTTTCCTTCATCCGTTTTCTACGGTTTGACGGTCTCGGCCGATTTCAATCGCGATGGGATTCCGGACGTCGCGATACTGAGCCTCGGCGACAACTCCGGCCACGTTTCCATCCTTTTGGGTGACGGTTCGGGCGGGTTCTCGCCGGCCGTCGATTATTCCACTCTGCCAGCGATCAGCCCGCAGTCGATCGCCATTGGCGACTTCGATTCCGACGGCAAGCTCGATCTGATCGTCGCCGGCTACCCGTATCCGATTCCCCCGAGTTACCCGGCCGCCATTCTCCGCGGCGTCGGGGATGGAACTTTCCTGCCGGGTGAGCCCCTTTCGTTTCCGCTTTCCCTCGGTTACGTCAGCGCGGGCGATTTCAACGGTGACGGCAAGTTGGACTTGGTGGCCGTCAACGGGGGGTTCGCGACCATTCTCTTTGGGGACGGAAACGGGGGCTTCCCGTCTTCCATTCTTCTTCCCTCGGGCGGATTCGGAGGCCCGGCGGTGGTCGGGGACGTCAACGGCGATGGCATCTCGGATTTTGTCATTCCGAATTCCGCCGGCACCGTTGCAGTCGGGCTTGGTACGAAGACCGGCCCATTCGCTCCGCCGCGTCTATTTCCTGCCGGTGACGACCCTCAGAGGTTGGCTCTCGTTCAATTGACGTCTCTTCCGCGTCTCGACATCGTCGTTCGCTCTCGAGACGGGTTGGAAGTGCTGCTCGGAACCGGCACTGGAACCTTCGCGAGCCCGGTTCACTATGCTGTCCCTGGCGACAATATTTACCAGGCTCCCTTGCTGATCGGCGATTTCGATGGTGATGGCAAGGCCGACGTTCTCACCACCTCCGGGATTCCTTATACGCACTATTTCTTCCGGGGCAACGGAGCCGGAGCGCTGTTGGGCCCGACATCCGTCGAATCGACGGCCTTCCCTTCCATCGTCAAAGATTTCGACGGTGACGGTCTTTCCGACATCGGCTATTCGATCGGAGGATTCCTGGTCCGAAAGAATCGGGGCGGCCCTCTTTCGATGTTCCCCACGACGCTGCGGACGCCCGGCACCTCGACGATTCTGGTTGGAGACTTCAACGAAGACGGCCGAGAAGACATCGTCACAGCCGGAGGCGATGTCCTCTATTTCGCGGCGACGCCGACGGGATTCGCCGCACCGGTGTCTCTCAGAGAATGCTGCGGCCCGCTCGCCGCCGTCGCGGATTTCAACGGGGACGGCCACCTGGACATCGTCACGGTGAAATATTTCGAAACGCTCATCTACCAGGGAGACGGTCAGGGTGGATTCTCGATCGTGAATTTCAACCTGCCGACCATACCGGTTCCGGTCGGCATCGCCGTAGGCGATTTCAACGGCGACAAGATCCCCGATCTCGTAGTCCTCAACGCAGATGGATCCCTCTACGTTCTTCTCGGGGTCGGTGATGGAACCTTCTCCGCGCCGGTCATCACCCCCGGAATACCCAATTCGATAGCGATTGCGATTGCGGACTTCAACAAGGACGGCAAACTCGACGCCGCGGTCCTCACGCTCTCGAGCGTTGCGACGTTTCTCGGAGATGGCAAGGGAGGATTTGGAAGCTCGCAGATGGTGGCGGCCTTGCAGAACCCTGGGAGCATCACCGCCGGGGATTTCGACAACGACGGCAATCCGGACATTGCGATTACCGCTTTCGCGGGCTTCAACAACGGCTACGCACAGGTTTTTTGGGGAGATGGCAAGGGCAATTTCAGCGCGGGAAGTGCTTTTTCCGTTGGCTCTCAACCGGGCGGCATTGCCTCCGCGGACTTCAACCAGGACGGTCTTCCGGATCTCGTCATCGTTGGCGGCTCTCCGTCTCCGGGCACCGATGGAAGCACCGGGTTCTGGATGAACGACGGCCAGAGAGGATTCGCGCCATCCTCGTCGTTCGAGGTCAGCGATCACCCGGTGGCCATTGCCGACCTCAACGCGGATGGGCTGCCTGATGTCGTCGTTGCTTTTCAAAATTTTGTGACCATTCTCTACAACACCAACTGCAAGGCGCGGAACCTGGTGGAGTTGCAGGAGCCGGGGGCATGCAGTGTTGCCGGGGCGCCGTTTGTGCCTCAGCCGCAGCTGGGGGTGTTCGACGACGGCGGCAACCGGGTCGAGTGCGACAGCGGAGTAGTGACAGCGTCACTGGCGGCCGGTCCATCCGGGGCGACGCTGGGCGGGACCAAGACGGCGACCGCGGTGTCTGGGCTGGCGACGTTTACGAACTTGTCGGTGAGCAAGGCGGGGACGGGCTATCAGATCGACTTCACGCATCCGGTAGCTGGCAAGTCTCGGAGTCTGAAGTTCACCGCCGGTCTGGCGGTCTCCATCAGCGGCCCGTCGCAGTCCTGTCAGGGAGCGCCTGCGGTCTTTTCGGCGGGCGCTGTCTACGACTCCTACACGTGGCAGGTCGACGGAGTCACGCAACTGAGTTTTGGCAAGACGCTGACGCTGACCGGCTTGTCTGCGGGCCCGCACACGATTGCTCTGACGGTGACCAAAGACCGATGTTCCGTCTCCAACTCG
>DATDNV010000031.1:0-3597 GCA_036518075.1 Thermoanaerobaculia bacterium | reverse complement strand
GGCCTTGGGCTGCGGCGGATCGTAGAAGGAGCGCACGGCGCGGCCGGAGACCCCGGAGTCGTACCAGGTGTCGTAGTGGTCCTGGCCGCGCATCCAGCGGTAGCTGTTCAACGCCGGAATGAGCGCGACCTTGTGGCAAGTCGAGCAGAACTCGGGAGTCCGCATGAACGGCTTCATGAAAGTCTTGCGATGAAGCGAGGGCTCCATCCGGATCAGAAGCCGGTTGACCGCGCGGAGCGTTTCGTTCTTGGAGAATGCAAACGGGTATTGCTTGGACTCCTCGATCACGTATGAGCCGTTTCCCTTGATGTCCTTGACCTCGGTAATCGAATGGCAGGACATACAGGTCAGTCCCTGCTGCGCTTCGAACTGGTCGTACGAGAACTTGGCCTGCGTGGCGGCGCCCATCTGGCCGGTGAACAGAACCACCGGATCGTGGCAGCCCGAGCACCACTTCGTTCGTTCGCGGCCGACCCGATCTGCCATCAGCTCGACGCTCTTTCGATAGAAGGGATTGTTGAAAGACGAAAACCGATGGGCGGATCGCTCCCACTGGTGAAACGAGTCGGGGTGACAGGACTGGCAGTAGTCGTTCGCCGCGAGCTTCTTCGCGTCGAGCAGACCCTGATCGAACGTCTCGGAGGAGGACGGGAAGAAGACGGTGTCGCCGTTCATGTTGACGATGCGCTTGGGCGGCTTCTCGAGCTTCGCGACGATGCCCATGGCGGCGAGAAAGACGACGACCGCCCCTCCCCAGGCATACAGGCGGCGGAACTGAAGCTTGTGGGTGTGCGCCCGCCGGTGGAGGATGAACGCGACGAGGGCCAGAGGAATCGAGAGGACGTGCGCCAGCCAGATCGGCCGGTGCGCGAGGGTGGCGCCCTTGAAGATCATGAACGTGCCGGAGACGACGCACACGATCGCAAGAACGAAGATCGAGAGGCCGGCGATCTTCGCCCTCTTGTTCCACATCCGGATCATGCGTTTCGCGTGGGTGATCGCGAAGACGAAGAAGGGGATGGCGATCGCGATGCCCAGCACGAGGTGCAGCAGGAGCATCGCGTAGAAGAAGCTCGTATCTCGCGTAAAACCGTAGAGGTAGATCGCATTGGCTGCGATGAGCCCCAGAGGAATGAGAAGGAGCCGGTAGAGACGCCGCTGCCAGGGACGCAGGACGCCGGACGGTTTCGGAGGGGCGTCGCTCACGCCGCCGATTTTACCTGCGGAAGACATCGAAGGGCGATCGAATGGGAGTCATCCCGGGATGTCCGGATCCGGCGACACACGGATCCGAACGGACTCGTCAGTCGCTTATTGCGCGGCCATGAAGATCGTGTCGCCGGACTTGTTGTCGACCGTCGCCGCGTACGCGATGACGCGTCCTCCTCCGGCGACGACCGTAAACTGCAGGTAGAGATTGCTCGCGGTCGTGGTCGTACCGAGGATGTCGGTCACGGAAGCCTGGAACGACGAATTCGCGTTGACCGAGTAGCTCTTGGTGCCGAGAACCTCTCCGGTGTCGCCGCTCTTGGCCGTCACGAGCACAGTCGCCGAAGCGCCGCCGATCTCGGTGAAGCCGAAGTTGGAACGATATCCGTTCGGATCCGATGTCTGATCGAGCTGAATGACCGTTCCGGTCCGATCGGAAACGACGTCGAGGGCGGCCGATGCGGTGAGCGCGGGCACCGAGGAGCCGAACGTCCCGCCGAACTTTTCGACGTACGTCCTCGCGGACACTGCCAGGCGCGCCGGCGCGCTGGGATGGATCCGCAGCCCCGCGGCCGACGGATCACCCACGCCGAATTCTCCAGCGAGGATGTCGATCTTCTCGAGCGTCTGCCCGGGAGCCAGTGTGTAGACCCGCGGCGGGTTCGGCGTCCCGGTCAGGAGAAGGGGAAGGAGCGACACGGTGACCGTCACCGGTTTCGAGTCGAGGTTGGTGATGTCCAGGTTCGTCTTGAAGAAATCGGAATCGGCGCCGGTGACGTGCGCGGTCTGAGGAACGATGATGTCGTCGGAGGAGAGCGAAGGGTTCACCGCGGACTGATAGCTGCCGTCGCCGGTGACGTTGTCCACGTAGGTCGCGAACGGAACGACGCGGCCTGTCGGGCTCACGACCGTGAAATCCGCGCGGAAGTTGGCGGTGGCCGGCAGACCCTGGTCGGCGATCACGTCCGTGATGAGAAACGTCGTATTCGAGTCGGTCGACCGGGTCGTCGAGGCGAGGAGCGTGTTGCTGGGATCGAAGAGGTCGATCCGCACCGTCGCGGGAGATCCGGACACTTCGGTGAAGCCCACGTTCGTGTGAAACGCGCTCGTCTTGGAAAGCCCGTTGGCGGTCGCGGAGCCGCCGCCCAGCGCGAGGCCGCCGGTGGTGGAGAAGCCCGGGACAAACAGGCCGAAGGTGCCGTTGTCTCCCTGCGTATAGGCGCGGCTCGTGACGATGAAGTTCCGATCGGACGTTTCGACCGTCATCGGGCCGATCGAGTCGGTGTAGTGAAACTCCGACGCGATCACGTCGTTGAGCGCGAGCACCTGGCCGGCGCCGATCGTCTCGGTGGCCTTGACCGCCGTCGAGCCGTTCTGCCCGGGCGTGACGTAGAAAAGCGAGAACGTCCGGGGCGACGTTTCGGGATTGAAGACGCGCACGTCGCTCTTGAAGAACTTCGTTCCGTAGGTGTGGGCGACGACCGGCAGAACGCTGCCCGCGGTGGAGGCGGGAATCGGATCGATCGGTTGGCCCGGGAGGAGGACGATCGCGAAGTTGCGGATGCGTCCGATGTTGCCTGTGACCGTGTCCTCGACCTTCAGCGTCCAAACTCCGTTTCCGGGCCGCCCCTGGAACGCGCCGAGGGACTGCGCCGTTCCGTCCGTCTTCCCGTAGATCGCGTTGATGGGATGCTGCGGTTGACCTGTGTGATCCTGCAGGATGACGGCCGTCCCGTCGGGACCGGTCATGGTGAGACGCAGCTCCGCCGGGTTTGGGTGATCGATCTCGACCCAGGCCTCGACGCCCGCGACGCTGCCGGTGAAGCCCGAGACCGTCGTCGAGGCGGTGACGGAGGACGTTCCATCGGGGATGTTCGCCGACACTCCCGGCCAGACCGAGAAGCTTCCGGCGACCAACTCGACTGCGGCCAGAGTGTCGATGCGCGGCGTGACGACGTTGTTGCGAGTGTCTGTGACTGGCTTGCCCGTTGCCCGCAACGCTCCTTCGATTCCCGCCGGAGTCAGATCCGGCCGCGCCTGATGGACCAGGGCCGCGGCGCCCGCCACGGCGGGACAGGCGGCGGACGTTCCGTGGAAGACGTCGAGGCCACCGCCTTTGCCGGTGACGAGCCAGAACGCGCCGGGAGCCAGCAGCGATAGATCGGTATTGGAGTCGGAGAAACAGGCAATCTGATCCGGCACGACCGGGCTGTCGACGCACTGGACGCCGCCGTTTCCGTCGGACCACGACACGCTGATGTGGTTATCCGAGTAGACCGCGCCGACGGAGACCGCTGACGAGATGCAGGCGGGGACCGCCAGGGCATTCGACGTCGCGTCGTTGCCGGCTGCGACCGCCACGAGGATTCCGGCCGCCGTGGCGGAGTT
>DATDNV010000030.1:0-4605 GCA_036518075.1 Thermoanaerobaculia bacterium | reverse complement strand
TACGCAGACGCAGCCCTCGCATACCCCCACCGCCACGAGAACTCGAACTCCCACGCCGGCTCCGGCGATCGCGATCGCCTTGCGTGGAATTCCTTTTCAATGGGATTTCTTCTATGTGCCCGGACAACCCGACGGTGGTTCGGCTGCGACGCTACATCGTGGACAGACCTACCAGATGACGGTCTTCAACAATGCTCCTTCCGACACCAACGCGCACTACTTCTCGGGAATCGCTCCTCTCGGGGTCTCCGGGGGAGTGCTCGGTCCCGGCGATTCCTTCGTCGTGACATTCACCCCTTCGTCGCTCGGAAACTTCCTCTTCTCCTGCACCGACTCGACCTGTGGCGTGGGGCACGACGACATGGTCGGATCGATCTCCGTCGTTCCCTGACTCTCTCGCAGGCATCCGCGGACCCGGACCGGCTCGAGCGAGCCACTGATTGACGTCAGCTCTCGCGTTTTCAGGGCTTTAGCAGGGTGCTCGCAGAGCGCGCACGCGCGGCAGAGAAGTTGACTGACCGATCATTCAGAATATCGGACGTTTCCTTTTCAAAACAAAGGAATTACAGTGAATCGATATGAGCAGTCTGCCTCAGACTTTAGAGGCTTCACCGGAACGCGTTCTCATCGCGTGCACGGTCAACGGGGAGTCCGTTCAGGTCGCTTTCCCGCCGCACAAAACGCTTCTCGAGGTCCTGCGGGAAGACCTTCAGCTGACGGGAACCAAGCACGGCTGCGAGCTTGGTGAATGCGGCACCTGCGCGGTTCTGATGGACGGCGAGCCGGTGCTTTCCTGCCTCGTTCTGGGGCTCGAGTGTGAAGCGAAAACGATCGAGACGGTCGAGGGGATGGCTTCCGCGGCGGGTCTCCATCCGCTCCAGAAAGCGTTCGCCGATCTCGGCGCGGCGCAGTGCGGATATTGCACGCCGGGGTTTCTCCTGACCGCAAAAGCACTGCTCGACAGAAACCCCAGCCCGACTCTTTCGGAGATCAAGGAATCGCTCGCCGGCAATCTTTGCCGCTGCACGGGCTACATCAAGATCTTCGAAGCGGTGGAGCTGGCGGCGGCCTGGATGCGCGGAGAGCCGGCGCAGCCGCGGCGCGAGACTCTCTACGGCACTGACTTCGACGAGAGCGGGTTGCTGCCGGTGGTGCAGAGTTGAAACCGATGGAACGGAAACCCACCCGTGTCGTCGGGCGGCCGTATCCTAAGGTGGATGCGGCCGCCAAGGTCGCCGGCGTCACCAAGTTCGCCGATGACTTTTTCCTGCCGCGAATGCTCCATTGCAAGATCCTCCGCTCGAAACTGGCGCATGCGCTCGTCAAACGCGTCGACGCCGCGCCCGCGCTCGCGTTCCCGGGCGTCGTCGCGGTCGCGACCGGTCGCGAACTCCCGATCGCGTTTGGCATCCTTCCGGTTTCGCAGGACGAGCACGTGCTGGCGGTCGACAAGGTCCGCTACGTCGGCGATCCGGTCGCGGCTGTGGCCGCGACCAGCGAGGATGCGGCGGTGGAAGCGCTCGCGGCCATCGAGGTCGAATACGAACCTCTCCCGGCGATCGGGTCGATCGCGGATGCCATCGCGACTCCCTCCCCGCGCATTCACGACTACGGAGACGGGGACAACTTCCACAAGCTCGTCTCGATGGAGTTCGGCGCCGTCGAGGAGGGGTTCGCCAGCGCAGATCGGATCTACGAGGATCTCTTTTTCTACGACGGGAGCACCCATCTTCCGCTCGAGCAGCATGCGGCGGTCGCGGATTTTGGCCCGGACGGAAAGCTGACCCTCTGGTCCTCGACCCAGACGCCTCACTACGTGCATCGGGCTCTCGCCAGGGTCCTGCAGATGCCGCCGTCGAAGATCCGCGTGATCGCGACTCCCAATGGCGGCGGTTTCGGCGGCAAGTCGGACCCCTTCAGCCACGAGATTCTGGTCGCCCACCTTTCGCGCGTGACCGGGCGGCCGGTCAAGATCTGCCTGACGCGCGAGGAGGTCTTCTACTGCCATCGCGGGCGCCATCCCACTCTGATGCGCGCGAAGACCGGCGTGACGAAGGACGGCGCGATCACCGCGATGCACTTCCAGACGGTCCTCGACGGAGGAGGCTACGGCTCCTACGGCGTCGCTTCGACCTATTACACGGGAGCCCTGCAGACCGTGACTTACGCGGTCCCGACGTATCGCTTCGACGGGGCGCGCGTCTTCACGAACAAGCCGCCCTGTGGACCCAAGCGCGGGCACGGAACTCCGCAGCCGCGGTTTGCTCTCGAGGTCCAGCTCGACAAGATCGCGTGTGACCTCGGAATCGATCCTGCCGAGCTGCGCAAAGCGCACTTGCAGCCGGCCCATTCCTTGACAGCCAACTTCCTGCGCGTCGGATCGATGGGGCTGGGCCCGTGTATCGACAAAGTGGTCGAGGCGTCGGGGTGGAACGTGCGGCGCGGAAAGCTTCCGTACGGACGCGGACTGGGTCTCGCCTGTTCGTCCTATATCTGCGGAGCCGGCCTGCCGATCTACTGGAACAACATGCCGCAGTCCGGCGTCCAGTTGAAGCTCGATCGCGGCGGGGGAGTGACGATCTTCTGCGGCTCGATCGACATCGGTCAGGGCTCCGACTCCATCCTGGCCTACATCGTCGCGGAAGTTCTCGGCATCGACCCGTTCGACATTCGCGTCGTCACCGCCGACACCGACCTGACTCCCGTCGACCTCGGGTCCTATTCCTCGCGTGTGACGCTCATGACCGGGAATGCCGCGGTGCAGGCCGCGGAGCGAGCCCGAGAGCTTCTCGCTCGCGCGGCGGCGGATAAGCTCCGCGCGCCGGAGGACCGAATCGTGTTTGCGGAGGGTCGCGTTTTCGACGCGTCCGAACCGAGCCGGGGAATGCGTTTTCCCGAAGCGGTCGTTCTCGCGGAGTCGAAGTTTGGAACGCTCGGCACGGTGGGCTCGTACACGCCGCCCCCCTCGGCCGGTCGCTTCCGCGGCGCCGGCGTGGGTCCCTCGCCCGCATACTCGTATTCCGCCGCGGTCGTCGAGGTGGATGTCGATCCGGACACGGGCATCTACACGGTTCCGAAAGTCTGGATCGCCCACGACGTCGGAAAGTGCATCAACCCCGTGCTGGTGGTCGGGCAGGTCGAGGGCTCCGTCTACATGGGTCTGGGCGAAGCGATGATGGAAGAGATGGCCTATCGCGACAACGCCAACAACAACGTCGTGCACAAGTTTCCTTCGCTCCTCGAATACAAGAGTCCGACCACCAAGGAGATGAGCGAGGTCGTGACCCTTCTCGTCGAAGACCCGGACGCCAACGGTCCTTTCGGCGCGAAGGAAGTCGGGCAGGGACCGCTCCTTCCCGTTCCGCCGGCGCTCGCCAACGCGCTCCACGACGCGGTCGGAGTGCGCATCGACGAAATCCCCGCGACTCCCGAAAAGGTCTTTCAGGCGCTCCAGCTCAAGGCGCAGAACAAGCCGGCGCGCGTGGGTCCGACGAGTTTTCCCCGGGTGCCGTATCCTCCGCCGACTCACGTCGCCACCCCGGCCGAGGGGGGCGATGGAAAGGCGGCCGAGGCGGCAGCGGTGGGAGCGGGGGGAGTCCGGTAGCCATGCTGCGACTTCCCCGATTTCGCTACTGGCAACCACGCACGACCGCGGAAGCAATTCGCATCAAGAATGACTGCGGCCCCGAGGGCGCGTTCGTGGCCGGCGGGACGGATCTCTATCCCAACATGAAGCGCCGCCAGCAGACGCCGAGGCACGTGATCGGGCTCTCGCGCGTCGCCGGACTGACCGACGTGCGCTTCGACGCCGCGGGAGTCGCGATCGGCGCCGGCGCCCTCCTCGCAAAGGTCGAGAACGACCCGAGAGTTCGCCGGGACTACCCGGGGCTGACCCACGCGATCTCCGAGATCTCGACGCCGCCGCTCCGCAATATGGGGACGCTGGGCGGAAACCTGCTTCTCGACACCCGCTGCAACTACTACGACCAGAGCCTCGAGTGGCGGCAAGCCATCGACTTTTGCATGAAGAAGGACGGCCAAATCTGCTGGGTCGCGCCCGCGTCTCCGAAGTGCCTCGCGGTTCAGTCGGCCGATTCCGTTCCGGTGCTGATCGCGATTGGCGCCCGCGCCGTTCTCGCGTCCGTTTCCGGCGAGCGTGAGGTCGCGGTCGAGGACCTGTATCGCAACGACGGGATTCATTATCTTTCGATTCGGCCGAACGAGCTCCTCGTCCGCGTCTTCCTTCCCCCATCCGACGGTTGGTCGTCGTCCTATTCGAAGCTCCGCCGTCGCGGCGCTTTCGATTTTCCGGTTCTCTCCGTCGGCGCAGCGGTGCAGTCGGCGGGCGGCCGGGTCGCTCAGGCGCGCCTCGTTCTCGGCGGGGTCGCTTCCGCTCCCATTCGCCTGACTCGGTCCGAACAGGCCTTGCGCGACCGGAGCCTCGACGAGGATGCGATCGCCGAAGCCGCGGATCTCGCGGCCGGACCCTCGCGCCCGATGGACAACACCGACTTCTCGTTTCTCTGGCGCAAGGAGATGACCTGGAAGTACGTCGCCAGGGCGCTGCGGGAGCTCGCCGGATAGGGTCGAGGGTCGACGGGAATT
>DATDNV010000029.1:0-6259 GCA_036518075.1 Thermoanaerobaculia bacterium | reverse complement strand
ATTCTCGGGATCGCGATCGCGGACGCGTCCGGACACGGTTTGCAGGCCGCTCTTCAGGTGCGCGACGTCTACACGGGCTTGCGGATGGGGGTCGCACGCGACTTCAAGATCGTCCGGACGGTCGAGCGCCTGAACCGGATCATCCATCAGTCGCGCATGACGACCAAGTTCGTGTCGCTCTTCTACGGCGAGCTCGAGGAGGAAGGCAACTTCATCTACGTCAACGCGGGACATCCGCCGCCGTTCCATTTTCACGCCAGGGGGGTCACCGCGCTCAAGCAGACTGGCATGGTGCTCGGCCCCTCCGGCGCCGCCACCTACAGCCGCGGCTTCCTCTCCATGGAAGAGGGCGACGCGCTGCTTCTGTATACCGACGGAATGGTCGAAGCGAGCGACGGAAAGCGAGAGTTCGGCGTGGAGCGGCTGAAGAAGGCGTTTCTTTCGATGCGGGACAAGCCCTCGGCGGAAATTTCGCGCGCCCTGATCGATCGAGTCCGGGAGTTCACTCGCGACCGGCCGGCGGAAGACGACCGCACGACGGTCATCGTCAAGAGGCAGGCTCCTGGCACCCGGATCACCGACGGACTATCTCGCGGGAGCGACGGCGCGGCAAGAACCAGCGATCCGGCTCCCAAGCCGCCGAGCTGAGTCGCCCCAGTCACGTCTCTCCCAGGGAAGCGGACCGGCGCCGGGCTGACTCACGTGTGAAAAACGTCGTGGGAAAGGATGGTTAGCCGGTTTTTTCCCGTTTCCGGCGAAACCATTCTGCGGTAGCCGGAATCCCCTCCTCGAGCAGCGTGTAGCGGGGCAGGCGGAAGTCCCGCTGGGCCGCGGAGCCGTCGAGGACGGAGCGGCGCTGCTCACCGGGGGGCTGTTCGACGAAGTCGGGCTCGTGCGAATACCCGAGAGCCTTCGCGATCAACGTGAAGAGACGATTGACCGACGTTTCGATTCCGGTCCCGATGTTCCAGGTTCCCGCCCAGCGGAAGGAGAGGGCGCGGGCCGCCGCCTCCACCAGGTCTGCGACGTAGACGTAATCGCGAGTCTGCTCGCCGTCGCCTCGAATCTTGGGGGTGCGCCCGGCCAGGATCGACTCACAGAAGATCGCGACCACGCCGGCCTCTCCCATGCCGTTTTGCCCGGGGCCGTAGACGTTGGCGTATCGGAACACCTGCGTCGTGAAGCCGTGCACGACGCGGTAGTAATGCAGGTACTTCTCGATCGAGAGCTTGGCGCATCCGTAGGGGGAGATCGGATTGGTCGCGTGCTCCTCGGGCGCGGGCCGTCCGCCGTCGGGCTCCCCGTAAAGCGCTCCTCCGGTGGAGGCGAACAGAAAACGGCGAACGCCCGCCTTCCGGCAGGCTTCCAGGAGACGCAGCGAACCGAGAATGTTGGACCGCGCGTCGTGCAGGGGGTCGGACACGCTGTGCCGGAGATCGATCTGCGCGGCGTGATGCGAGACGAATTCGATCTTCTCGGCTCGCAGGAGCGGCTCGAGATCCGCGTCCGCCAGATCGGACTCGACGAAGAGCGCGCCGTCCGGCACGGCCTCCCGGAGGCCGGTGGAGAGATTGTCCACGATCACCACGCGATGTCCGTCCGCCAGATGCCGGCGCGCCATGTGAGAACCGATGAATCCGGCGCCGCCTGTGACCAAAATATTCATGGGCTATGTTTCGGATGCATGATAGCGAAACCCGTCCCGCACGCTTGCCTTCGTTTCCATCCAAAGGCGTCGGGTCTCCAGGAACCCCGGCGATCCTTCTATCGGCGGGAAACGGAAGTCGTCGCGCGCGATCTGATCGGAGCCTGGATTGCCCGCCTCTGGCGCGGCAGATGGTACGGAGCCCGTATCGTCGAAACAGAGGCTTACCTCGGACCTCGAGACGCGGCGGCGCACTCCTGGAAAGGACGCCGCACGCCGCGAGTCGCCCCGATGTATCAGGACGGCGGGCACCTCTACGTATTTTTCGTTTATGGAATGCATTACTGCGCCAACGTCGTGACGCGGCCCGCGGGGGATGCCCAGGCGGTGCTGCTGCGGGCGGCCGAAGCACCCGATGGCTGCCCGATGCGTCTTCTCTCGGGTCCCGGGAAGCTCTGCGCCGGTCTCGGAATCACCGCAGCCGACAGCGGCCTCGATCTGCTCGGTGAGGGGAGAATCCGGATTTTTCGCCGGGAGGGAAAGAAGCCGCGCATCGCCGTCACCCCTCGCATCGGCGTCGACTATGCCGGCAAAGCCGCGCGATGGCCTCTGCGTTTCTTCGACCTCGACTCCCCCGCGGTGTCCGGCAAGAAGACTCAGTCCTCGCTCTAGAAAGGGATCAGGCGAGCGGTCGAGTCCGTTATGGCGAGCGGCTCGCCGGTGCGCGGCCAGGCGCAGATCCCGCGCAAGCGACGGCGACGTGCTAGTGCGTGATTGGCGGCACTTCGCCGGGTAATTCCGCGCTTCCCGCGACCGCATTCTTCCCGCCGCGCTTGGCGCGGTACAAGGCGGAGTCTGCCTTGTCGATGAGGTGCTTCTTGTCGGAGGCATCGGAGGGAAAGGTCGCCAGGCCGATCGATGCCGTGACCCTCAGGATCTCCTCCGATTCCGGCGGGCGGAAGAGCCGGTCGTCGATGCGGCGCCGGATCCGCTCCGCCACTTCGGCCCCTTCGTCCGAGGGCGTCTCGGGCAGGATGACCGCGAATTCCTCCCCGCCGTAGCGCGCGAGCAGATCCATGTCGCCTCGGATCTCGCTTCGAATCTCGCCGACGATGCGCTGAAGGATGGCATCTCCCACCGGGTGGCCGAACCGGTCATTGACCGACTTGAAGTCGTCGATGTCGAGCATCAGGATCGTGAGAGGCCGGCCTCGCCGTTCCGCGCGGCCGATCTCCTTCTGGAGCGATTCCTGGAAATAGCGATGGTTGTAGGCGCCGGTCAGCCCGTCGCGGATCGACTGCTCGCGCGCGTCGGTGTACGAGCGGGCGATCTCGATCGCCGTGACCGCCTGGTTCGCGAAAATCTCGAGTGCGCGGATCGTCTCGACGCTGGGGGACAGGCCGCTCTTGGGATCGGTCACCGTCAGGCACCCGACGAGCCGGTCTCCGGACTGCAGCGGAATCCAGAGGATCTCGTAGGGCAGCCAGGCGTTCGACTGGGAGCGCTGCGGAACCGGGCCGAACTCCTCGTAGGGACCGACGTCGGCCGCTGAGCGGTGCCGAAGGTGGTACGACTTCGAAACGCGGTTGCGTTCCGTCCAATGCCGCATGACCTCAGCCGCGGGGACCGCTTTCCCCTGGATTTCCGGCCATCGACGGTCCAGGCCGAACTGGGCGCGCCGCACGAACACGTCGTTCTCGGTCTCGTAAAGGGACAGCAGCACGCCGTGGAAGCCCAGGCTGCGGGCGACCGCCGTGACGATCGACTGGAAGAGCGAGTCGAGGGTCAGGTGGCTTTTCAGCTCGTTGGAGATCTGGAGGATCTGGTCGAGAGTCTCCGCCCGCTCCCGGTTGCGGTCGGAAAGGTCCTGGAGTTGTGCTCGGATCGCTCGATCCTGAAGAACGAGGGCGATCTGATCGGCCAGGACGCCCAGCGAGAGAACGGCGCTCGTCTCGTGAATGTCCGGATAGGCGCTCTCGAGCACCAGCAGCCCCGCGTTCATCCCCGACGTGACCAGTCGAAGGATGGCCTGGTAAGGCGTTCGGGCGGAGAGCTGCATCCGGCGCTTCTCTCCCAGATTCATCTCCACGCGCTCGATGACCGATCCGGGGGGCGCCTCGTCGAGCCGGTGGGTGCGTACCCATTGCACGATCGTTTCCGGCGTCGTCGAAATGTCGCCGGACAGATGCACGGCAATCTCTCCGGTCGGACTGTCGATCCACTGGATGAACGCCATCGCTTCGACGGGGACGAGCCGGCGCACGCCCTCGAATGTGCGCGCGTAACGGTCACCTCGGCCACCCAGGGCGAAGGCGTTGGAGATTTCGCGCAGCGCGTCGAGCTCCCGGTTCTCGCGCGCGACCCGTTGATACTTGCGCTCGACCGACGACATGTTGCGCACGACCAGAGACGCGAGAACGACGGGGAAGAAGGCGAGCAGCAGACCCGGGATCCGGTAGTCCGGATAAACGAGAATCTCGAGCGCGACGATCGGAGAGAGAAGAAGCAGCGCCACGAGCTGATAGAGCCCCATCTCGAGGAGCCGCTCGCGTGGAACGAGGCGGCCGAGCTCCAGATACCCGAAAACGAGCAGCGTGTTGGCGAAGAAGAACACGAGGAGGACGCCCGCCGCGGCGGCCGCGAGCGAGACCGGGCGCAGCGTCGTGGTGTGCACGGCTCCGAAGAAGATCGCCGCCAGACCGTAGGAGATTGCCAGCTGCGCGACGTCGAAGGCGGAAGGCAGATTGAGCCGGCGCCGTCCGCGCGAGAGCTTGGCGATGAGATCCGCGCTCACGCAGACGAGCATCGTCGCGCCGGGCGACTGGAGAATGACGATCGCGGGGACCAGGGCGGCCGCCTCGAGGCCGAGGAAGTTGCCCGCATAGCGCACGCGGAGGCGGAACGCCACCGCGGCCAGGCCGACGAAGAACAGGAGCTCCGCGGGCCGATGAACCGGCAGCGACGGAATCTCGGCCGCAAAGAGCACGACCGCCGCCGCCACCGCGGCCCACTGGAGCGCGCGAAACGCGCGGGTCCGGCTCACTTCTTTTTCCAGCGGATGACGCCGGCCTCCAGAAAGCGCTGGAAGATCATCAGGACGTCGAGCTCCTTCATGGGCGAGATCTTCATGATCGCTTTGACGTCCCACTGGCCGTTGATTCGCGAAAGCACGAACCCTTCCTGAGGGGAAAGGGCCTGGGCAGTCACTTCCGCGAGAGGTATGGCCAGCTCGGGGATTGCCGAGTGCTTGACCCCGGCCGTCTCAAGATTCGACTTGATCAGACGCTCCGCGTCGCGAATCCCTTCCACCGCCCGTCCGTCGGTGGGGTTCAGGTCCGAAGCGACCTTGAACATGCGGTAAGCGGCTTCCGGGTCTTCCTTCAGCTTCTCGAAGCCTCTCTGGAGGAACCGCTCGGCGTCGTTCTCGACGGCGGCGCCGCCGCCGGCGACCTCCAGCTGCTTGCGAGCAGGGGTCTGGACGAGGGCGAGCGTGCCGGTGGAGAGCCCCTCGAAAACGAGCCGGGCGACCGAGAATTCAGCATTGTGGGTCTGCAGCGCGATCTCTTCGATCGTACGGGAGCCGTCGATGTACGGCATCATGAGCTTTTCCTGCTCGGAGAGCTCTTCGAGATTGAGCGGCCGAATGATCTGCGGGATGACATTTTCGTCCGGAACCCGCAGCCGGATCCGCTGCCATTCGTCGTAGCGGCGCAGCCCCTCCATGATGATTCCGGTGACATCGAGGGTGAGAGGGACCATCTTGAGGTCCGGAAGCTCCCCGTCCACGAACTCGAAGTTACCCTCCTCCCAGAGAAAGACGTCGTAGATCGACTCTTCCGCCTTCTTGCGCATCAAGCGCAGCAGATCGGTTTCGGAGATGGCGTTGATCATAACGAGGATCTTGCCCAGGAGGATGTTGGATTCCTCCTGGACCTCCATCGCCATCTTGAGCTCCTCCTCCGTGATGTAGCCGTGGGACACCAGAAAGTGCCCGAGGTATTCGCGCTGATCCGAAGAGGAGGAGGAGTTGATCCGTCCGCCTTGAAAATAGACTCGCTTCTCCACGCCGTGGCCTTCGATGAGAAGGGTCCCGGTCTTCTGCCCCATAGAAAGCCACTGAAGCAGCTCGGAGAGCTGCATCGTTCGTAGGTTTCCGCTGATTCCCACTCTTATCTCTGTAACGTAATGGAAGGGAATATTTTAGCGCGCTCCGGGCGATCCTTGGGCGCCTGCCGTGCCGGAGGCCGGCGAACCGGGGTGGACGGTCGGAAGCTACTCGGCGGGCGGGTTGTAGGCGGCAATTCCCGTCACCGCCTCGCCAATGACGAGCGTATGGATGTCGTGCGTTCCCTCGTAGGTGTAGACGCTCTCGATGTTGGCGAGGTGCCGGAAGACCGGGTACTCGTTGACGACGCCGTTGGCCCCCAATGTTTCTCGGGCGAGCTTGGCGCACTCCCGGGCCACCCAGCAGTTGTTGCGTTTCGCCATCGACACGTGGTGCGGTTTCATCGAGCCGCCGTCCTTCATCGTCCCGAGCTTCCAGGCGAGAAGCTGGCCCTTCGTGATCTCCGAGATCATCCAGGCGAGCCGCTCCTGCACGAGCTGGTGAGCGGC
>DATDNV010000028.1:0-2304 GCA_036518075.1 Thermoanaerobaculia bacterium | reverse complement strand
GCACGTGCGCGTCGTCGACGGAACGGGCGCGCCGGCGGCCGAAGATCAGACCGTCATCATCGCCGGCGGCAAGATCGCAGCGATCGGGCCCGCCGGTCGCACCGCGATTCCGGACGGGGCGCGAAAGATGGATCTGCCGGGTTACACCGTCATTCCGGGGATGGTCGGGATGCACGACCACATGTTCTATCCCGCTCCGGGAAGCCAGACGCGACCTGCCGGCGGAAACCTCCCCGTCTACCACGAGCTCGTGTTCTCCTTTCCGCGCCTCTACCTCGCCGGCGGCGTGACGACGATCCGCACGACCGGCTCGATCGAAGGGCAGACCGACCTGGAGCTCAAGAAGCTCGTCGACCTGGGCAAGGTCGCCGGGCCGAAGATGTTCGTGACCGCGCCTTACCTCGAGGGGGTCGGGTCCTTCACCGCCCAGATGCACGAGCTCACCGGCCCCGACGACGCTTCAAAGTGGGTCGAGTTCTGGGCCGGCCAGGGCGCGACCTCCTTCAAGGTCTACATGCACATCACCCGCGCCGAGCTTGCCGCGGTGGTGAAAGCCGCGCACGCCCGAAACCTCAAGGTCACGGGACATCTCTGCTCGATCGGCTTTCGGGAGGCGGCCTCGATCGGCATCGACGACCTCGAGCACGGCCTCTTCGTCGACAACGAATTCGTGCCCGGCAAGAAGCCCGACGTGTGCCCCGACGGAAAGGACCGGAACGAGTCGCTCGTGAAGCTCGACATCGCGTCCGCGCCCGCGCAGGAAATGATCCGGGACCTCGTCTCCCACCACGTCGCGGTCACTTCGACTCTCCCCGTCTTCGAAACGTTCGTCCCCAATCGCCCGCCGCTGCCGCAGCGCGTGCTCGATGCCCTGGCGCCCGAGTCGCGGTCCGACTACCTCGCGGCCCGCTCGCGCAACGCGCAGGCAGCCGACAATCCGAGCGCGCAGCTGCTCAAGAAAGAGATGGAGTTCGAGCGCGCGTTCGTCCAGGCGGGCGGACTGCTGCTCGCCGGCGAAGACCCGACCGGCTACGGCGGCGTGCTCGCCGGTTTCGGCGACCAGAGGGAGGTCGAGCTCTTAGTCGAGGCCGGTTTCACGCCGGTCGAGGCGATTCACATTGCGACCGAGAACGGCGCGCGCTTCCTGGGAGAAGACAGGCGCATCGGGAGCCTCGCCGCCGGTAAGCAGGCCGACCTCGTCCTGATCCATGGCGACCCGAGCAAAGACATCGCCGACATCGAGAAGGTCGAGACCGTCTTCAAAGACGGCGTCGGCTACGACTCGGTCAAGCTGATCGACTCGGCGCGCGGGCTCGTCGGACTGCGATAAGTCAGAGGTGCCCGACTATCCTCGCGGCGCTAAGAGCACCGTAGCTGGAGACACCTTCAGCGAAAGCGTTTGCAGCAGTGTCGTACCGACTCGATCGCCGACCTCCGCCGTGAATTGAAACTGGCCTTTGGCCTGCGGGGTGCCGCTCAAGAGGCCGTCCTCCGAAAGCGAAAGGCCGGGAGGCAGAACACCAGCGACGACCCTCCAGGTGATCGGCAGCACGCCGCCGCTCGCAAGCAGTCGGGCGGAGTACCCTCTCTTTTCGCGGCCGGAGGGGAGAATCGCTGAGGAATCGATCGCGAGGGGCGTATAGACGGTCGCGATGAATATCGCCGTCGACGAATCGAGACCGTCGGAGACGGCCAGCTTGAAGACATAGCTGCCCGGAGATGGGGGCACGAAGGTGAGCATCGGCGCCGTCAATGACGGCGGAGTCACACCCGGACCGCCGACCTGCTGCCATTTGAATTCAATCATCCCATTGGGCAGACCGTCAGGATCGCTCGAGCCCGATCCGTCCAGCGTCACCGAGCTTGACCCGAAAAGGAGGAGTCGCTCGCCAGCGCCAGCCACGACGGGCGGTTGGTTGACCTCCGTGGCAACCGCATCGGATAGCCACGAGGTCCCATCGTTCGTCGTAGCCGTGGCGTCTACGTATGTGCCAGGGAGGACCGTGGCTTCTGGAGAAAAGATGAACTGGAAAGGGAACGAGCCAGAAGGTAGGCCGGACTCGTCGTGAAGGAGTGCGATCGCTTGCACATTCGTCGGGCCGCTACCCGCGTTGAAGAATTGAATCTCGTTGGCTCCGGACGCCGGCGAAGAAGCCTGATTGCCGGACACGAAAAGCCGAGCTCCATCCTGGGAGACAATGGAACGCGCCAGCAACGGGTGGTTTTGGCAGTTGTTGGGCCCCGTGTCACTGTCGCCGGGATCGTTGCCCCCGGCGGGGCCGCAGCTAGGCTGCAGTGCAATTG
>DATDNV010000027.1:0-7443 GCA_036518075.1 Thermoanaerobaculia bacterium | reverse complement strand
GTCAGAGTCTCGGCGCCGGCTTCGAGGACGTAATGGGTTTCCGATCCGTTGTAGATCACCTGGGAGACGCGGACGGTCACCTGGTTCTCTCCTTTGGCTCCGCCAGCGGGAGAGAGGACGATCTTCTCCGGCCGAATCGCGAGGCTGAAGGAGGACCGCTCGTATCGTCCGGCCGATCCCGGGTCCGACTGGAATCTCAGCGTGCCGACCGAGGTCTCCGCCGTCGCTTCGGGGCCGCTCCGTTCGCGAATCGTCGCGCGCAACAGGTTGCAGGAGCCGAGAAATTGCGCGACGAAGCGGGTCCGGGGACGTTCGTAGAGACGACGCGACTCGTCCATCTGCTCGATGCACCCGGAGCGCATGACCGCGATGCGGTCGCTCATCACGAGCGCCTCCTCCTGGTCGTGCGTGACGTAAAGGAATGTGATGCCGAGCCGCCTCTGAAGCCCGAGAAGCTCGACCTGCAGCTCCTTGCGAAGCTTCAAGTCGAGAGCTCCGAGAGGTTCGTCTAAGAGCAGCACACGTGGTTCGTTGACGAGCGCCCGCGCGAGAGCGACGCGCTGTTTCTGTCCCCCGGAGAGTTGCGCCGGTTTGCGATCCGCGAAAGAGGCAATCTGAACGAGATCCAGCGCCCGGGCGACTCTCTGGCTGATTGCCGCAGGTTCAACCTTCTTCATTCGCAGGCCGAAGGCGACGTTGTCCGCGACCGTCATATGCGGAAAGAGCGCGTAGGACTGAAAGACAGTGTTCACCTGGCGGCGATGAGCCGGGATGTCGGCGACATCGACGCCGCCGATGCGAACCGTCCCCGCGTCAGGGAGATCGAGACCGGCGAGAATTCGAAGAAGCGTGGTCTTGCCACAGCCGGAGGGTCCCAACAGGGAGAAGAACTCCCCTTCCCTCACCACGAGATCGATCGCGGACAGAGCCTGGAAGTCGCCGAACCTGCGGGACAGACCCTCGACCTCGATCGCCGGACTCCGGCCCCCGGCGGGCGGATCGGACCCTACCGCCGGATTTGCCATGCGCGAGTGGGGCTCGTACCAGCAGCGCCGCTTTTTCGCACCGATAACCTGACGGGCATCCTACCATCGCGGCCCCGACGGAAATCGCTGTGCTTCAGAGTGTTACACGCGTGATGCCGCGTCCAACTCACCCGTCGTGATAGGCTCGGCGGGAGTCGATTCCGGCTCATCTTCGCTGGCCTTAGGTCAACCATCATGCCCCGTTCGATCGAGTTGAAGACCGCCATCCCAGGCCCCCGCTCTGTCGACCTGCACGAGAGGAGGCGCCGCAGCGTGCCGCGCGGAATCTCCCACATGACGCCCATTTGCGCGGATCGCGGGGTGGGCGCGTTGGTCGTGGATCTGGACGGCAACCGGCTGCTCGACTTCGCCGGGGGCATCGGAACCTTGAACGTCGGCCATGCCAATCCGGACGTGGTTGCGGCGGCCAGCGCGCAACTGGCGAAGCTGACGCACACCTGCTTCAGCGTGGCGCTCTACGAGAGCTACGTCGCGCTGGCGGAAAAGCTGAACGCGATCACGCCGGGAGCCTTCCCGAAGAAGACCATGCTCGCGAACAGCGGCGCCGAAGCGCTCGAGAACGCGGTCAAGATCGCGCGGCACTCGACCGGACGCGAGGCTGTTCTGGTCTTCGAGCACGCGTTCCATGGGCGGACGCTCCTGACGATGAGCATGACGAGCAAGGTTCGGCCCTACAAGTTCGGCTTCGGACCTTTCGCTCCGGAAATCTATCGGCTGCCGTACCCCTACACGTACCGGGACCCGATTGCCGCGGATGCCGCCGCGTACGAGAGAACCCTGCGCGACTTCTTCTCGACCCACGTCGCGGCCGAGAAGATCGCCTGCCTCGTGCTCGAGCTCGTGCTGGGCGAAGGGGGATTTGTCGTCGCGCCCCCCGAAGCCGTCCGCGCGATGGAACGGATCTGCAAGGAACGCGGCATCCTCCTGGTCATTGACGAGGTCCAGACGGGCTTCGGCCGGACGGGCCGCATGTTCGCGTGCGAGCACTATGGAGTCGAGCCCGATCTCCTCACGACCGCCAAATCGCTCGGCGGCGGACTCCCCGTCAGCGCCGTCACGGGGCGCGCAGAGATCATGGACAGCGCGGAAGCCGGCGGTTTGGGCGGCACGTATGCCGGAAATCCCGTTGCGTGCGCGGCCGCCCTCGCCGCAATCGAGTTCCTCGAGACGCACCGTCTTTGCAACCGAGCCGCGGAGATCGGGAGGGTCGTCGAGGAGCGGTTCCGCTGTTTCTACGATCGCTTTCCGTTCATCGGAGAAGCGCGCGGATTGGGAGCGATGCGGGCACTGGAGATCGTCAAAGACCGCGAGACCAAGGAGCCGGACAAGGAGCGAACGGATCGCATTCTTCGAAAGGCCTGCGAGAACGGGTTGATCCTGATCTCCGCCGGAACCTACGGAAACGTGATCCGCACTCTGATGCCGCTCGTGATCACCGACGTGCAGCTTCAGGAAGGCCTCGAGGTTCTCGAGCATGCGCTCCAATAAGAAGCGGTTCCTTTTTTGCGTCGCGGACTCTTAGCCCCCCGCGGAGGCCGAATCGGAGTCTTGGCTGAACGCGCGATTGGGGTTTCCGATGAACACGCAAGAGATTCTCAAGGAGTCACAGCGGTGGCTGGACATCATCTCCTCGTCCGAGCTCTCGGAAGAGACGAAGGCTCGGATCGTCGTCGATACGATCGATAACTTCTCCTTCTATTACAACCGCGGTTACCTCGATTACCGCAAATCGGTCATCGAAATGCGGGACAGTCCGGCGCTCGAATGGGAGGGTCAGGGTTCCGTCTTCAAGGACATTCTGGGGCGGAGCTTCGTCGACTGCCTCGGAGGCTACGGAATCTACAGCGCCGGCATCCGGCATCCGAAGATCGTGAAAGCGGTCGCCGACCAGCTCGCGCGGATGCCTCTCTCGAGCCAGGAGCTGCTCGATCCCCTGCGCGGGGCGCTCGCGGAGCTCCTGGGAGAGATCGCTCCGGGAGACCTTCAGTATTCCTTCTTCATCAACAACGGCACGGACGCGATCGAGGGTGCGATCAAGCTCGCGCGCCTCTACACGGGAAAATCCACCTTCATCTCATCGCTCCGGGGCTTTCATGGCAAAAGCTGCGGCTCGCTCTCGCTGCTGGGCAAATGGCAATATCGGGAGCCGTTCCTGCCACTTCTTCCAGGAATTCAGTTCGTGGAATTTGGCGACGCGGATGCGGTTATCGACGAGCTCTACAAGGCCGACCAGACGAGCAAGGGGGTCGCGGCCGTCATCATGGAGCCGATCCAGGGGGAAGCGGGGGCGATCGTGCCTCCGGACGATTTCTGGCCGCGCATCCGCAAGGCCTGCGATGAATACGGAGCGCTCCTGATCGCCGACGAGGTCCAAACGGGCCTCGGCCGCACGGGAAAAATGTTCGGCGTCGAACATTGGAACACCGTTCCGGACATCATTTGCCTCGGAAAGGCCCTGGGCGGCGGGGTCATGCCGCTCTCGGCATTCATCTCCACCCCGAAGATCTGGAAGGTGCTCGAGGGCAACCCGTTCATTCATACTTCCACATTCGGAGGCAACCCGCTCGCTTGCGCGGCGGGGATCGCGGCGGTCAATGTCACGCTCGAGGAAGATCTGCCGGGACAAGCGGCCCGCACCGGCAAGTACCTGCTCGGACAATTGATCGCGCTCCAGGTCAGTTACGACCGGATCATTCGGCGGGCCCGTGGCAAGGGCCTCTTGCTCGGCCTCGAGTTTGCCAATACCGAGATCGGCTACAAAGTCGTATCCGGTCTCTTTCGGCGAGGGGTGCTCGTCGCTGGAACGCTGACCAACTCGAAGGTCGTCCGGATCGAGCCGGCCTTGAACATCTCGATCGCTCTCGTCGATCGACTGCTCGACGCCCTCGAGGAGACGTTGAAGGAGATCGACGCGTCGACGCCGGTGATCACATCGGACCCCGAGGACTGAAAGACTGGCGCGAGGGAATCCGGATGCGAGTAGTTCTTCTCGGAGCGGCCGGCAGCATGGCGGCGGTCGTGTTGCGGGACCTGCTCGAGTTCGCGCCCGACGTCACCGTCACCGCCGCCGACCGAGCGCCGATCGCGATCGAGGATTCGCGGGTCCGGGCCGTGCCCCTGGACGTGCGGGATGAGGACGCGACCGCGCGTCTTCTCTCCGGCCATGACGTCTGCCTCAACTGTGTCACCTACTACTTCAATGTCCCGGTCATGCGCGCGGCGCTCCGAGCCCGGGTCGCCTATGCGGACCTGGGCGGCCTCTACCACGCTACCCTCCAGCAGTTCGCGCTTGACGATGATTTCCGGCGAGCAGAAGTTTCGGCAGTTCTCGGAATCGGGTCGACTCCCGGAATCACCAACGTCATCGCCGGGACTCTGGCGCAAGGGTTGGACCGCGTCGAGTCGATCGACGTTCGCGTTGGGTGCATCGATTCCCGTCAGAACGGACCGCTGCCGGTCCCCTATGCTCTGGACACGGTGCTCGACGAGTTCGCACTCGAACCAATGGTCTTCCGCGCCGGACGCGCGGAGCCCGTCGCGCCGATGAGCGGCGCCGAAGGGATCGTCTTCCCACCGCCGATTGGCAGGGCGGAGGCGTTCTATACCCTGCATTCCGAAATCGCGATGTTCCCGCGCTCCTTTCCGGGGCTGCGGGAGGCGAGCTTCAAGGTGGCTTTCGAACCGGAATTCACCTCCAAGATGCGCTTCCTCGTCGGCCTCGGCTTCGCCTCCCGGGAAAAGCTCCCCGGGGGCATCTCGCCGCGAGAGGTTCTGCTCGCTCTGGCCGCCCGGCAGCCGAGAGGAGACGGCGAACCGGCGGACTGCGACGTGCTCCGGGTCGATCTGTCCGGAACGAAGGAGGGTCGGGTCCTACGCCGGCGTGGAGAAATGACGGTCCTCCCGCATCCAATCTGGAAGATCCCGGCCGGTTCGCTCGATACCGGCGTGCCCTTGTCGGTGGTCGGCCAGATGCTCGCGAGTCGTACGATCTCGGCGCCGGGCGTGTTTTGTCCGGAGACGGCCGTGCCGAGCCAACCCTTCTTCGCGGAGCTCGCGCGGCGAGGAATGCGCCCGCGATGGGCGGGAGACGGATTCGCCGAGCGCGAAGAAACCGCTCGGCAAGGAGAAACTCGTGAGCATCGAATCGATCAACCCCACGACCGGTAGTCGGCTCCGACACTTCGAGCCGCTCTCCGACGCCGAGATCTCCGGGCGACTGGACCGTGCGCGCCACGCCTTCCGGTCCTGGCGTGAGAGCCCCTTCTCGGAGCGCGCGGAGCGGATGCGCCGCGCCGGCGACCTTCTCGAGAACGAGAAGAAGCGGTGGGGCGAGCTGATGACGATGGAGATGGGAAAGCCGATCGGCGCGGCGATCGCTGAGGCGGAAAAGTGCGCCTGGGTGTGCCGCTACTACGCCGAGCACGCCGAAGCGTTTCTGGCGGACGAGCCGGCGTCCACGGACGCGTCGAGGTCATATGCTCGGTACGAGCCGCTCGGCGCCGTCCTGGCAGTGATGCCCTGGAACTTTCCCTTCTGGCAGGTGTTCCGATTCGCGGCGCCGGGCCTGATGGCGGGCAACGTCGGTCTCCTCAAGCACGCGTCGAACGTTCCGCAGTGCGCCCTTGCGATCGAAGAGATCTTTCACCGCGCCGGATTTCCGGAGGGAGTCTTCCAGACTCTTCTCATCGGCTCTGATCGAGTCGCCGCTTTGATCGAAGATTCGCGCATTGCCGCCGTGACCCTGACCGGAAGCGAAGCGGCCGGGGTCAGCGTCGGCCGCGCCGCGGGAGCCCAAATCAAGAAGGTCGTGCTGGAGCTCGGGGGGAGCGATCCCTTCATCGTTTTCCCCAGCGCGAACCTCGAGGAGGCGGTCTCGACCGCCGTTCGAGCGCGGACGATCAACAATGGCCAGTCTTGCATCGCGGCGAAACGCTTCATCTTCCACCGGGAGATCGCGCGCGAACTCGAACGGCGGTTCGTCGAAAAGATGGCGACGCTCAAGGTCGGCGATCCGATGGACCCGACGACCGAGATCGGGCCCCTGGCGACTCCGGCGATCCGCAACGAGGTCCACGATCAGGTCCGGAAAACCGTGGCCGCGGGCGGCCGGCTCGTGTTGGGCGGGCAGCCCGTCGAGCGGCCCGGAAACTTCTACGCGCCCACGGTCCTGACCGACGTCCCTGAGGGAAGCCCCGCCGCGCAAGAAGAGATCTTCGGCCCGGTCGCCGGCCTCTTCACGGCGGAGAGTATCGACGAGGCCATCTCGATCGCGAATCGGACTCGGTTCGGCCTCGCGGCGAGCGCATGGACCAACGTGGACAGAGAGCGCGAGCGCTTCGTCCGCGAGATCGAGGCCGGAAATGTTTTCGTCAACGGCATGGTCAAGAGCGATCCGCGGCTGCCGTTCGGCGGAATCAAGCGCTCGGGTGTCGGCCGAGAGCTTTCCGCTCACGGGATCCGCGAGTTCGTCAACGTGAAGACGATCTGGGTGGCTTAGGCGGATCTCCCCCGTGACCTTGTTCTGATCGGAATTCGCGGCGTCGTCCGCTTCCCTGCGAGGGACATCTGCACCGGCCCGCTAAACGGGCCAATTAACTTTTCTAAACCTGAGCCCCGAGCGCAGGTCTGCCCTCGGTTAGAAAATTTTGCGACGCCGGTCGCGCAGCGACCGCCTACGTCGCCAGTCGGTGACGCCGGACGAAGGCCTCGCGTGGGCGCGGAGGCACTCTCCCTCGTGTCACGAAGAATCCTCCGTCCGAAGCGGCGCACGCGAGGTGGCCGGCGGCAGGACCCACCCGGCTTTTCCGGTTACGGGAACAAGTTGTTGAGAAATGAGGCCCAGGCGAGCCTAACCAGGCAAAAAGCTCGCCCCCACGGTTTGCGATATCCGCGCCATGACGTGCTTGACCTGGGTGTAATCCTCCAGCGCGTACATCGACATGTCTTTTCCGTAGCCGGACTGGCGATACCCGCCGTGCGGCATCTCGCTGACGAGAGGGAGATGATCGTTGATCCAGACGGTGCCGAAACGGAGCCGCCGCGCGGCGTTCAAAGCACGGTTGACGTTCGTCGTCCATACCGACGCGGATAGACCATAGTCCACGTCGTTGGCCCATCGGATCGCCTCGTCGTCGTCGCGGAAGGGAGTGACGGTGATGACTGGGCCGAAGACCTCCCGCTGGACGATCTCGTCCTTCTGACGCGCGTCCGCGACGACCGTAGGCTTGTACCAATAGCCGCGGCCCTCGCCTTTGCGTCCGCCGGTGAGAACGCGGACATGGGACGAGGCCGCGGCGCGCTCGACGAAACCGGCGACCCGGTCGCGCTGCTCCGCGGAAACGAGCGGCCCCATCGCCGTGGCCTCATCGTGGATGTCGCCCACCGCGACCGATTCCAC
>DATDNV010000026.1:0-2846 GCA_036518075.1 Thermoanaerobaculia bacterium | reverse complement strand
CGACGGCGCCCAAGAGCTCGAGATGCTCCAGGTCAACATCGGCGCGCTCACTCAATTGACCAAGCTCTTCCTGCCGCCGATGCTCGAGCGCAAGAGCGGCCGGATCCTCAACGTCGCCTCGACCGCCGCCTTTCAGCCCGGTCCCCTCATGGCGGTCTATTACGCGAGCAAGGCTTACGTTCTCTCCTTCACCGAAGCGCTCGCCAACGAGGTCGCCTCCCAAGGCGTCGTCGTGACGGCGCTCTGTCCCGGGCCCACCGATACCGAGTTCCAGAAGGAAGCGGGCCTCGAAGAGACGCACCTCTTCCGCAGCCCGTTCGTGCAGGACGCGCGCTCGGTCGCGCGCGCCGGCTACGCCGGGCTGGCTGCCGGCAAGCGGATCGTCATCCCCGGTGTCGCCAATCGCGTCCTGGCGCAGGCGGTTCGCTTCTCACCGCGCCGCCTCGTGACCGCGAGCGCCAGATGGTTTCAGGAACAAAAGAAGAAGAAGGCCTGACGCACGGAATGCGCGGGCGTTTTGCGTGTTTGCGCTCACGGAGGTGCATCATGGGGGACTCCAACGAACGACGAACGAGCCGCCGGGCGTTTCTCGCCGGCGGAACGCTGCTCGCGGGAACCCAGCTGGCCCGCCCGACGGCCCTGTTCGCGATGGCGGCGCCGCAGGACTCGGACGAGGAAGACGTCACGCCGGCCGAAGATCTCATGCGCGAGCACGGCGCGCTCAATCGCATTCTTCTCATTTACGACGAAGCCGTCACGCGGCTCGAGTCGAAGAAAGACTTTCCCCCCGAGGTGCTCGCGGGCGCGGCCGGGGTCATCCGGCGGTTCATCGAGGAGTACCACGAGAAGCTCGAGGAAGATCATCTCTTCCCCCGCTTCGAGAAGGCGGGCAAAATGACCGACCTCGTCGGAGTCTTGCGTCAGCAGCATGCGGCCGGCCGGGCGCTGACCCGCCAGATCGAGAGCGGCGCGACCGCTTCGGCCTTGCGAAATCCCGCGGACCGCGGAAAGACGGTTCGCTGTCTCAAGGCGTTCATTCGGATGTACCGCCCGCATGAGGCCCGCGAAGACACGATTCTCTTTCCGATGCTCCGGAACATCATCAATCTGAACGACTACGAGACGCTCGGTGATCAGTTCGAGGCGAAAGAGCACGAGCTCTTCGGTCAGGATG
The DNA here is from genome assembly GCA_036518075.1 of Thermoanaerobaculia bacterium. Classification (GTDB taxonomy): domain Bacteria; phylum Acidobacteriota; class Thermoanaerobaculia; order UBA5066; family Gp7-AA6; genus DATDNV01. The sequence goes on along the minus strand of DATDNV010000026.1, from coordinate 1,672 downwards.
GGTTCGAGGGCGTCGTCGGCCAGATCGCGGAGCTCGAGAAGAAGGTCGGGCTCTACGATCTTGCGCGCTTCACGCCGCCGGCATGACGGTTATATCAGATCTGATATAACACGATCGTCTTACGCGACGGAGTCGCCGCCACTCCGCTCCCGGGTCTGATCCGGCTCTCGCTCGCCGTTGTCCTTCGGCGGATTGTGAGCCAGAAAAGTCAGGATCGCGTTGAGGGTGATCGGCTTGGTCAGGTGAGCGTCGAAGCCGGCTTCGAGTGCGCGACGCCGGTCCTCGGGCAGTCCGTATCCGGTGAGCGCGACGAGGAGGATGCGGCTTCCCAGCGCTCCGCGAATCCGGCGGGCCACTTCATAGCCGTCGAGCCGGGGCAGTCCGATATCGACGAGCGCGACTTCGGGACGATGTTGGATCGCCTGCAGAAAACCATTGACGCCGTCCTCCGCGATTCGCACGTCGTGTCCGACTTCCTGGAGGAGCCGCGCCAGTCCTTCCCGAACATCGGCGTTGTCCTCGATGAGCAAGATTCTCCGAGCATCGAGCTGGGGGGGCGTCTGCGGGCGCGAAGTGATCTTCGCGGTGCGCGGGACGGTCAAGGGAAGCCGCACGATGAACGTCGAGCCCTGATTGCGGCCGCCGCTTTCCGCTCGAACGGTTCCTCGATGCAATTGAACCAGGCTTCGAACGAGCGTCAGTCCGATTCCCAGACCTCCCTGCGCGCGGTCGAGATTTCCCGGTTCCTGGGTGAAGAGATCGAAGATGCGGGGGAGAACGTGGGCATCGATTCCGACACCCGTATCCCGGATTCGGATTTCCCCTTGAGAACCGTCGCTCGAGATGGTCACGAAAACGTGGCCTCCGGGAGGCGTGTACTTGAAGGCGTTGGTCAGCAGATTGTTGACGATCTGTTCGAGGCGAACCGGATCTCCCTCGACGAGGAACAGTCTTCCGTCGTTCGAGACAGCGACGTCGATCTTTCGCGCCGCGGCTGTTGCAGAATGCGCCTCCACACAGCGCTCGACGACCTCGCGGACGTTGACGTCGACCCTCTCGAGCGCGATCTTGCCGGAGGTCACCCGAGACACATCGAGAAGATCGTCCACGAGACGCGTGAGCAGCGCCGTCTGACGCTGAATCACCGCGCGTTCGGCCGCGAGCGCGTCTTTGTCTCTCTGTTCCATGAGCTGAACGGACGTGAGGATGGCTCCGAGCGGGTTTCGCAGCTCGTGCCCCAGCATCGCCAGGAATTGGTCGCGCTCCCGAACGCCGTGCTCGAGCTCGAGAAGGAGATTGCGGACCTCGTATTGCCGCGTGCGCGCCCGGAGCGCGGCGCGGACGGCGCTCACGAGAGCGACCTTGCGCGTCGGTCGGTCGAGAAACGTGACGTTGGCGAGCGTCGCGAGGCGTCGGACGGGGAACGCGATCGTTTCGGACCGAGCCTCGCTTCCGCAAAAGACGAGGACCGGAAGATCGGACCAGGGAAGCTGGCTCGCGAAAATCTCGGAAAGGTCGTTCAAGGCCGCCGGCGTCAGCGCCTCCTCGGTCAGCACGACTGCTCCCGCTCCGGCCTGGATTTCCATCCGAAGGTCGGCCAGATCTCGGCAAGTCTCCGCGGCGATTCCCGCGGATTCGAGCACGCGCGCCGCCAGCCCGGCATCGCGCCCGA
>DATDNV010000025.1:0-8366 GCA_036518075.1 Thermoanaerobaculia bacterium | reverse complement strand
ATTCCTCCTGGAACTGGGAACTGATTTCCGATCGGCCGCTGGATTGGTGGATCCCGCGCATCGAGCGGATCAAGAGGGAATGGCCGCATCGCGTCCTCGTGGCGTCGATCATGGCGGGATCGGGCTCGGACAAGGAGCTCTCCCATTGGCAGACGCTGGCGCGGGCATGCCAGGACGCGGGGGCGGACGCCTTCGAGCTCAACCTGTCCTGTCCCCACATGGACCGGCAGGACATGGGCTCGAACATCGGCAGGGACACCGAGCTCATCTCGGTCGTCACGCAGGTCGTCAAGGAGGTGGCGAAGGTGCCGGTCTGGGCGAAGCTGACCCCGTCGACGACCGACATCGTGGTCGAGGCCCGCGGCGCCTTCGCGGGTGGAGCGGACGCCATCTCCTCTTCCAACACGTTCACATCGCTTCCCCTCATCGATCCCGAGACTCTGGAGTTCGAGATCCACGTCGACGGATTCGTATCGACGGGCGGCCTCGGCGGGCCGGCGATTCTGCCTCTCTCGCTCGCCAAAATGGCGCAGATGACTCAGGCCTTTCCCGAGAAGAGCTTTTCCGGGATCGGCGGCATTGCGGACTTCTCGCACGCTCTGTCCTACTTTTTGCTGGGGTGCGGCACGGTGCAGGTCTGCACGGCGGCCATGCTCGATCGGGCGATCGGGCCCAACGTCATCCGCGCGCTCAAGCAGGGGATGACCGAGTTTCTCGAGAAAAACGCGGCGCGCGGCTGGACGCGACTCGAGGATTTCCGTGGTCTTCGCCGCGACCGAGTCGTCGCCCAGTCTCGGATCGCGCGGCCCGATGCCTCCGGGTATCACGGCGGGCACGAGGCGGAAGGGTATGCGGAGTCCTTCGACAGCCAGCCGGTGGCGGCGAAATAACGCCGAATTATATCAGATCTGACATAGGCTGACCACCCTCGGGCAATCCCCGCCGGGACCACGCGGCGGCCTTTTCGGGCACCGGAGAATCCAATCCCGGCCGCCGCTCGCGAAATCGGTGCGAGCGAGAGTCGCGCCTCGTGTCCCACCTCGCCGTGCACACCATGCGATTTCGAGGGTCCCGGACGGGGAATGCCCTCGGGCCGTAGTTACTGTGACTGTGATTCGACCGCGAGCGACGGCTTCTCCCGGAGCGGGGCCTCTCGGACGGGACATCTGAACCGGCCGCTTCGCGGCCAACTAACTTTTCTGGACCGGGCCCGAAAGCGGGCGCCCCACAAGCCTATGTCAGATCTGACATAAAAGTGTAGTCGGCCTTACTCCCCGATGTCTTCGTTCCAGACGTCGGGGTTGGCGCGGATGTAGTCCGCCAGAAGACGGACGCAGGCTTCCGAAGCCAGGTCGACCACGGTCACTCCGCCCTCGCGTAGCCAGTCGATGCCGCCCGAGAAGTTGATCGACTCGCCGACGACGACCGTGCCGATTCGAAACTGACGGGTCAGTCCGCTGCAGTACCAGCAAGGCGCGAGCGTCGTCACGAGGATCTTGTCCCGATAGCTGCGTTGGCGGCCGGCTTTGCGAAAGGCGTCTGTCTCTCCGTGCACGGAGGGATCGCCCTCTTGAACGCGGCGGTTGTGGCCGCGTCCGAGAAGCTTACCGTCGCGGTCGAACAGAGCGGCGCCCACCGGAATGCCGCCCTCCGATAGGCCGAGGCGGGCTTCCTCGAGGGCGACGGAGAGGAGGGGAGCGTAGTCCATGCGGGTCCGGTTACTCGGCTCCCGAGCAGGCCTTCTGGGCGGGGGTCGTGATCGGAGCCTTCAGGAAGACTCGGGTTCGGCGCAACGACTCCCAGGCGGAGGGTTCAACTCCGGTGGGGGTGCCCCGCCGGTAGACCTTTTTCCCGATTTCGATGACCTCTTCCTGGATCCTCGCCCCGGCGCCTCTGAGGCTCTCCAGCGTTGCCGCCATGATCTCGGGGCGGATGCCGCCTCCGCAGGCAACCGTGATGGGAACGTTCTGGCTCATAGAGTTGCGCCCTTTCACCGCTGAAAGTGCGGGGCACAATAGGTTGCGAGTTCTCGCATCGGCCCGAGGTCGGGAGCTCCAAGCATGCCGTATAATCCCCCGTGAACCTAAGGGACAAATGAAGAGAATTCATTACAGCGAGATGCCCGAAGCCGTGGCCGCGGGGGAAGGGAACGGGCACGCCCTCCGGATCGACCCGTCCCGGCACGTCACCCTGAGGTTCCGACTCTCGATTCCGACGAGCGAGGACGTGGAAGCCCTGCGATACGCGCGGCGCGCGATGATCCGCGAGGAGCGAACGCGCGGCCTCGAGTGGGATGAGCCCTCGATCGAGCATCCGACCTTCTCCGCGACCGAAATCCGGTGGCTCGCGTTGGCTTCGCAGGTGGCTCGCGCTCGCGAGAAGGTCGCAGAGCTGGTCGACCGCGCGAACCGAGCGCGCGAGGCGATGCGCAAGCTGCAATCCTGATCGGAGGCTGATCCAGGCACGTTACCGAAGGTGACGATCCCCGGTCCCCCTCATCCGACGCCCGGCCGCTCCGAGGCCGCAAATGCCCTTCTCCCAGTCTCTTGTACGTCGACCCCCTCCCGGCATGACCTTCGCTGTTCTGTCGGCCATGATGGCAACCACTCGGTTCGTGCGTATTCCCGACGTGTCCCTGGCAGTTGCGGCCATCGACAGCTCCTCCGCGACCGGGCCCGGGTCTTTGCAAGACGTCACACTCCGATTCGGACTCGACACGTCGCATCCGAGAGCCCTGGATGCGATCTGCCACGCTCGGCGCTCCATGCTCCGAGAAGAGTGGACGCTCGGACACGACGCCGATGAGCCGCTCCTGCGGGACGCTCTCTTTTCGACGGGAGAGATCGTTTGGAACGTTCGGGCCGAGCAGCGAAGCCGCTGCATGCAAAAGCTGGAAGAGCTCGAGGCGCGCGTGCGCCGCTGGCTCGCCGAGCAGGAGGCCGCGGCCGCGACTTAGAATCGGCGGGTTTCTCCTTTCCCCATGAGTTTTCGTCAGCTGCGCAAGCTTCTTCTGGTGATTGCGGTCGGCGCATTGGCGTTCTGGCTCTACAAGACGAGACCCACCGTTTCTGGTTTCGTCGACGACATCACTGGCCCTCTCTTCAGATCGAAAGCGGCCGTCAAGGAATCCGAGTACAAGCGCGTCGTCGCCGACGCCGTGCCGGCGATTTCTCAGAGCGAAGAACTGGCCTTGGGAACTCTGCACGAGGGGATGACCGAGCGCGAGGTTCGAGACCTCATCGGGGCGCCGGATCAGATCGATTCCGTCTCCGACAGCGGCGTGGAGCGGCGTCGCTTTATCTACAAGCGGCTCGGACGGACACTTCTCTTCGAAGAACGCCGCGTCGTGTCGATCTCGGTCCGATAGGCGGCTGCGGCCGCGCCGAAGAGGCCCAGTCGCGGATCTCGCACGACGCGCACGGGAACGCGCGAGAGCAGCGCTTCCAGCGGCGGCTTTCGCAGAAAGAATTCGAGAAACTCAGGCTCCCGAAAGGCGGGCAGAATCCGCGGGGCGATACCGCCGCCGACATAAAGGCCGCCGGTCGCCCGATACTGCAACGCCAGGTTGCCGGCCTCCGATCCGTAAATGGACATGAAGAGGCGAAGAGCCCCGGCGCAAAGCCGGTCTCGGCCCGCCAGAGCGAAGCGCGTGACCACCGCCGCGCGATCTCCTTCGCCGAAGGCTCGCCGCACGTTCGGGCGTTCGGGCGCGAAGCCGTCGTGCAGAAGGAAATCGTAGGCGTGGCCGAGACCCTCGCCCGAGAGCAATCGGTCGCGCGTCACGCGCCCCAACCGAGGCCGCAGGAAACGGACGAATCGGTCCTGCTGCGCGTCTCGAGGACCGAAGTCGACGTGGCCTCCCTCCGAGGCGAGCGGCTCGTAGCGGCCCGCGACCCACGTGAGTCCGGCCTCGCCCAGCCCGGTTCCGGCGCCGATCAGCGCCACGGGGCCTCGGGGCTCCGCGCGCCCGGCCGCGATCGTGAGCAGCTGGCGCGGCGCGAGATAGGAGATTCCGAGCGCCGCGGCCACGAAGTCGTTGATGACTTGGACGCGCTCGATCCCGATCGCGGCGGTGACGCGCCTCTCGTCGATCGTCCAGGGGAGCTTCGTGACCTTCGCCGTTCCCGCGACCACCGGGCCCGCGACCCCGACGCCGGCAGCCGCAAGCCTGCCGCGCTCGCTCGAAAGGAATTGGTCGAGAATCGACTCGAGCGACGCAGACTCCGCGCTCGAGTAGATTTGCGAGCGCAGAAGGGACAGAGAACGCGCTCCGATGCGGACGATGGCGACGGAGGTTTTCGTTCCGCCCACGTCGGCGGCGAGGACGCGCATGGCGCGAGACATTACTCTCGGTTTCCGACTCCGACGACGAGCCAGCTCGCGGACGAGAAAGCGGGCAATCAACAGACAAAAAAAACCCCGGGTCGGGGTGGGGCCGCCCGGGGGGCGAAAGGAGGAGGTGAGGTCTGAAGACCTCGCCACTGGGAATTGCAATCGCGTCGCCATCCGCGTATCACCCGTAAGATTGTTTGTTTTGAAGAGTTTAGAGTCTCAGACCGGGACCTGGATTGACAGGAATTGTCGTTAGGCACCGGGAAATGTTACGAGGGTTGTTCGAACTGTCACCAGTCCGAGAGGCCGATGGCCGGGCAGACGGGTTCGCAGGACTGCGCGTCTTCCAACGGTAGACTCTCGGCGCGTTTTGGAGGTCGGCTGCGGCTTTTAGGCATCTTCCGGCGCCCGTTCTCCCGTCATCCCGCTGACCGCCGAGCGGCGGCTCGACTCTTCGCCGCCGCCGCGCTCTGTGTTCCCCTCGCCGGCTGCTCGCTGTTCTTCTCCGAAAAACGGACGATCTACGAGTACGAGCCGAGCTATGGCGTCGACAGTCCCGAGTTTCGGCGCTCGCTGGACGCTCTGGGGACCGAGATGGTTCCTCACAACCGGGCGGCCATCCTGCTCAACGGCGACGAGACGTTCGCGCGGATGCTCGAGGCGATCGCGAATGCGAAAGAGAGCGTCAACATGGAGCTCTACATCTTCGCCACGGGCGAGATCGGGAACCGTTTCGCCGCCGCTCTCTCGGATCGGGCGCGGGCGGGCGTGGAGGTGCGCCTTCTGGTCGACGGTTTCGGGTCGAATCTCGGCGCTCTCGGCGATGTCATGAAATCCGCCGGCGTGCGAGTGGAGGTCTTCAAGCCGCTGCGGATCTATTCGCTCGCGCGGCTCGGGCACCGCACACACCGCCGCATTCTCACCATCGACGGCAAGATCGGTTTTACCGGCGGCTTCGCCATCGACGACCGCTGGAAGGGTCAGGCCCGCAATCCGTCGGAGTGGCGCGATACCAACGTCGAGGTGGAGGGTCCCGTCGTCGCGCAGCTGCAGCACATCTTTTTCGAGGACTGGGTGCACACGACGGGAGAGGTGTTGCACGGCCACCGCGAGTTCCCGGCGATTGCGCCGGCCGGCAACGTCCTCGCTCAGGCGATCGCGAGCTCGCGCAACGATCAGAGCTCGACCTCGAAACTGCTCTACTACATGGCCATTCAGGCCGCGCGCGAGCGCATCTGGATCGAAAACGCGTACTTCGTTCCCGACGCTCAGATCCGGCAGGGGCTCGTGGCGGCGGCGGCGCGCGGAGTCGACGTCAAAGTCATCGTTCCGGGCAAGTACATCGACAGCCCCAACGTCCGGCTGGCTTCTCGCTTCCATTACGGCGAGCTGCTCGACGGGGGAGTCGAGATCTACGAATACCTTCCGACCATGCTGCACACGAAGGTCGCGGTCGTCGACAGCCTCTGGGCGTCGATCGGCTCGATCAACTTCGTGAATCGCTCGATGAAGAAGAACGCGGAGGCGAACGTCGCGATCTATGACCGCGAGTTCGCGGCGGAGGTTGAAAAGACCATCGAGGCGGACCTGGCGGTCAGCGAACGGTTCACCAAAGAGAAATGGAAGAAACGAGGGCTGCTGGCTCGGTTCGGTGAGATGTTCTTCTGGCTCTTCTCGGAGAACTATTAGCCGGTCGGACTTCATCTGACTGGCCTCGAAGCTAGAATCCTCGAGTGATCGAAAGGTGGATTCCCCTCGACAGACCGGTCGTGGTCTTCGACCTGGAAACGACCGGGCCCAACTTCCGCGCCGATCGGATCATCGAGATTGCGGGCGTCAAGGTCGGCCCGGGAGGAAGTCGCGAAGTCTGGGTCCGTCGGGTCAATCCGGGCATTCCGATCCCCGCCGCGTCCTCGGCGATCCATGGAATCCGGGATGCGGACGTGGCCGCGATGCCGCGCTTCAAGGAGGTCGCGCCCGAGCTCGCCCGGTTCCTCGAGGGCTGCGATCTGGCCGGCTACAACATCACGGGATTTGATCTGCCCGTTCTCCGGCTGGAGTTTCTCCGGGCCGGTGTGACGTTCGACATCAGCGGCAGGCGACTGCTCGACGCGCAGCGCATCTTCTTCAACCGCGAGCCGAGGCATCTTTCCGCCGCGGCGCGCTTCTACTGCCAGACCGACCACGAAGGCGCGCACGGCGCGCTCGCGGACGCGGAGATGACTCTGCGTGTTCTCGCCGGGCAGTTCGAAAAGTACCCGGATCTGCCTCGAACCGTCGAGGAGTTGCATGAGCAGTTCTGCGCGGGCCTCGACCGCGACATGGACCCGGAAGGCCGATTCCGGATGGTCAACGGCGAACCGACCGTGAACTTCGGGAGAAACCGCGGACGCACGCTCAAGGAGATGAGTCGAGCCGAGCCCGGCTTCTTCCGGTGGATCCTGAAGGGCGACTTCTCGGCGCCCGTCAAGGAGATCGCCCGCCGATTCCTGCCTCCCGAAGCGACGGAGCAACCGCAGCTGGCTCTCGCTGTGCCCGTCACCGCGGCGCCGACATCGGAGGCGGAAGTCCGGGAGCCCGGCAGCGGCGAGACGACCTAGACGTCAATTCTCGAGTTCGCCACGGCCGGACTGGTCCGCTTCCTGGGAGAGACTCGGAACCGTTCGCGTCCGGCGCGCTCTCAACTATCGGCGTCGCCGAAGGGATCGAGCGGGTCCCGCCACTGACGACCGGCGCCGCAAAACTTTCTAACCGAGAGCAAACCGACTTTTGGGCTCGGGTTTAGAAGAGTTGATTGGCCCGCGAAGCGGGCCGGTGCAGATGTCCTTACGTTCCGTCGCGCCGGAACCGGAGTGTCTCGCCGGTCCTCACGTCGCGAAGGCGGATCGTTCCGGGCTCGATCTCGATCGACCACTTCTGGATGTTGCTCCGCAGCGCGAACGCGCAGCTCGCGCCGCTCGTTTCACCGGCGTAGCCGTCGCCGCGGCGCGCCAGGGTGAATCCGCAGGCCGCTCCCGCCTCGGCGTCGCTGAACCGTGTCGCGTCGGCAGAAAGCGACGTGATGGTCGGGTCGAAGTGAGGGACATAGCCGACGTAAACGCTCTTCCCCTGCGTCGCAAATCGCAGCACGCCCTGACGGCGCACGTTGTCTCCCTGGTACTTGCCGGTCACCTCGAGAAAGAGATCCGAGGGATGTTCCGGGTCGGTTTGGATCGGGCGCAGGTCCAGGCGAAGCTCGTTGCCGGGAGTGTTGCCATGGAAGGTTCCCGACAACAGGCCGGCCGTCTCGAGCGCCTGGTCCAGGCCTGACTGGGCGACGAGCGAGGCGGCGCCCACGAACGCGGCGAGAACGGCGAGGATGATTGTTTTTCTCATGACTCCTCCGTCAGGCTTGCTGCGAGATCCGTTCCACTGGGACCTCTCTCGTAAAGCTCTGATTCGACGCGCGTACCGACGATTTCGCCTCGATCGAAGGGACGATTTCGTCCCCGCCGGGTGACATCTCTATCCGACGGTGGACAGGGCCCGCAGCCCGGCGAGCGTCTTGCCCATCGCCTCTTCCAGCGCGTGTTGCATGGCGACTCGTTCGCTGTTTTCGCCGCGATAATTGGGACGGGAAGCCTCGCCGATCGCTTCGAACTCCGTCAGGGTCTGACCGCCGGGGTTGCGCACCCAGACGTCCCACTCCGCCGAAGCTTCCCAGACCGCTCCGTCCGTGGTCGTCCCGAACCGGTGGACTTCGATCGTGATCGTTCCGTTCTCGGCCTGGGCCATGTCACTCCAGCGGCATGCCGGTAGCGAGTGCGAGAGCGAGTCTCGAATCAGAGCGACCACCCGCGGCGTGTCGGGCTGCTCGGCTCGCTGGTCCGCGATCCGAAGATTCCAGGTCACCCGCCCTCCCACACACGGTGCTTGTGGGTCGGGCGAGCTGACCGGTTTGACCCCCGACGTGCTGGTGCCGCATCCGACGGCGAGCAGGAGAAGCAGGCAGGAGGCGCGCCGCACGCGGTTAGTCTCTCACGCCGGGAGCCTTC
>DATDNV010000024.1:0-2733 GCA_036518075.1 Thermoanaerobaculia bacterium | reverse complement strand
AGCGAGGGATCTGCTCTCATCGCTTCGAGTCACGCGTCCTGTTCGGGGCAGGCGGCGCGAGGGATCTGCTTTTCCAGCTTCTTGCTCCTCCTCCTCACTAGAATCACCCTCCCATGGCCTCGGTCATTTCGCATCCGGCCGGTCCGCTCGCGCTCGCCGTGGCGCTCGGCCCGGAACGCATGCCGCCTGCGCTGACAGTCGTTGCCTGCGCGGCGAGTGCGCTTCCGGACATCGACGCCCTGGGCTACGCGGCGGGAGTGCCTTACGGCCACATGTTCGGACATCGCGGCTTCACTCACTCGCTCTTCTTCGCATTGTTGACCACGATCGTCGTCTGCCTCTTTGCAAGGCAGCTGGGAGCGAGACCCTGGATCGCCTTTCTGATCATCCTGGCCGCGACCGCCTCGCACGGCGTCCTCGACGCCCTGACCACGGGAGGCATGGGCATTGCCTTCTTCAGTCCTTTTTCCAATCAGCGCTACTTTCTTCCGTGGCACATCATCCTGGTCTCCCCGATTGGTGTCGGCCAGTTCTTTTCGGCGCGCGGACTTCGAGTGCTTCGATCGGAGCTTCTTTGGATCTGGCTGCCTTGCGCGGTTTTCGCCATACTTGGCGTTGCGCTTCGAAAGAGTTCGAGAATCATTTAGTTTCTGTCTCAGAAGTCCTGGGGAAGGGAGGGTTCCATGCAGAGAACCGTCGCCGGACGGATCGTCTTGCTTCTCATGATGAGCATGCTGGCGTTTTATTTCTTTTCTCGGTCCGCGGGAGCGGAGAGCGTGCGGGCGGTGCAGGTCCTCCTTCTCTTTGCCGCTGGGGTATGTTTCGGCGTAGCCCTGACGCTTTTCCGCGTGTCGCGGTCGTTATGAGCTAGGCTGAGCCTCCCGTCGCGGCCATCCGCTTCGAAGCTCGGCGTGAATCCGCAAGTCGGTCCGCGGCGTACCGGTTTTGGCGGAGTTTCGATTCGCTGCTCGGGAGAATCGAAGTGAAAGTCTTCCTGACAGGAGCCACCGGTTATGTCGGATCGCACGTGGCCCGGGCCTATCGCCGCGCCGGCCACGATGTCTTCGGCCTCGTGCGCAACCAGGCGAAGGCGGCCAGCGTCGAGAAGTTCGAGATCGTGCCGGTCGTCGGCACGCTTCAGGACCCGGCGAGCTACCGAGAAGCTGCCCAGCAATGCGCGCTACTCGTTCACGCGGCAGTGGACTACCAGGGGGACACCCTCGCTCTCGACCGGCAGACGGTCGACGCGCTCATCGCCTCTGGAGAGCGAGGAGCTCAACCCAAGACGCTTCTCTACACGAGCGGCACCTGGGTTTACGGCGATACGGGAGACCGGCGGGTCGACGAGACCGTAACGCCGACGCCGGCGGAGCGCGTCTCCGGGCGTCCGGGAATCGAACGGCTCGTTCTCGACTCGGATTCCGTGCGAGGGCTGGTGGCACGGCCCGGCTGCATCTACGGAGGCCCCGGCGGAATGACGGGAGACTGGTTTGAACCCGCGTTCGAGAGAAAAGCCCTTTCGATCGTCGGCGACGGCTGCAACCGCTGGGCGATGGTCCATATCGACGACATGGCGGACGGCTACCTGCGCATGGGGGAGAGCGGTCTCTCCGGGGAGATCTTCAATTTGGTGGATCCCTCGCGGTCGACAGTCGAGGAAATGGCGTCCGCGGCGGCCCGCGCGGCCGGATTCTCGGGAGAGATCGGGCGAATTCCGGTGGCGGAAGCAGCGAAGACGCTCGGAAGCTTTGCCGCCTGCCTCGCGCTCGACCAGAACGTGGATGCCGGAAAGGCGGAAAGGATTCTTGGCTGGCGGCCGAAACATCTGGGTTTCGTGGCAGGAGCGGAGAGATACTTCCTGTCCTGGAGGACAGGTCGAGTGTGAGTCTCGAGCTAGTCACGGCGGCGCCGATCACTGAGCCGGGACGAGTCTTTCTCACGGCTCAATGGCGATACCTCGCCATGCTCAGCTACGAAGCGGATCGAGCGGCGCTCCATTCGCTCGTGCCGCCCGGTACGGAGCTCGACTGCTGGATGGGAAAGCCTCTTCTCACGATGGTCGGCTTTCTCTTTCTGGACACCAAGGTCCTCGGCGTGCCAGTGCCTTTCCATCGAGACTTCGCGGAAGTGAACCTGCGCTTCTACGTGCGCCGGAAAGCGAGTGACGGCTGGCGAAGAGGCGTGGTCTTCGTGGAAGAGACCGTTCCGCGCGCGGCGATCGCCTGGACCGCGCGGCTCCTCTACGGAGAGAACTACCACTGGGCGCCGATGGCCCACCGGATCGACTTCGAGCGCGGGGATCCCAATCTTCCGACGCGCGCCTCCTACTCCTGGAAGCACGGAAATCACCTCAATCGGATGGAGATCCGGGTGGACGGCGATCCGCAGCTCGTCCGCGAGGGGACGATGCAGGAGTTCGTGACGGAGCACTACTGGGGCTACTCCCGGGGGCGGCGCGACAGAACGGCCACACTCGAGTACAAAGTGGAACATCCGCGCTGGCGATGCTGGCCGGGAGCCTCGGCGGTGCTCGACGGCGACACCTTCGCGCAGTACGGCGAGGCGCTGGGGGCGAGCCTGGCAGCGGAGCCCGTTTCCGCGGTGATGGCGGAGGGCTCGGAAGTCAAAGTCTACCGGCCGGTGAGGATCTGAAGAGGTAGCGGGGAGCAGGTAGCAGGAAGACGGAGCAAGAAGCGAGGAGACGGTCGGGGAGCAACGACGGAGAGCTGATCT
>DATDNV010000023.1:0-6273 GCA_036518075.1 Thermoanaerobaculia bacterium | reverse complement strand
GAGCTCTTCGGCGCGCGGCTGCAAGATGTCCGCCAGCGTCGTGCGCGGGCACAGCTTCGGCGCTCGCCCTCCGACCATCGGCACTTCGACCATCTCGTCTTCGCCGACGCCGCTACGAAGCGCAGACCCGAACTTCTTCTTGATGCGCTCGGCGTCCGTGATCGGAGCCCGCAGCACAACCGCGAGATCGTTGGTGAAGTGATCGCCGCCGATCGGAATCACCGCGGTGTGCGCAATCGAGCCCTTGTGGTAGATCGCCACTTCCGTCGTTCCGCCTCCGATGTCCACCAGGCCGATGCCCAATTCTTTCTCATCCGGCGTCAACACCGCCTCGGCGGCCGCGAATTGCTCGAGCACGAGCTGCACCACTTCGATCCCCGCCTTGTTGGCGCAGGTGACGATGTTCTGCGTCACGGCGACCGGGGCGGTCACGACATGGACGTCCGCCTCCAGCCGGGTCCCGATCATCCCGACCGGATCGGCGACGCCGTCCTGCCCGTCGACCGCGAATTCCCGAGCGACCACGTGGATGACCTCATGATCCTGCGGAATCTGCACCCCGCGCGCCGCGTCGATGACCCGCGCGACGTCGTCTTTGGTGATCTCTTTGTCCTTGGACGAGACCGCGACGACGCCGCGGCTGTTGAAGGACCGCACGTTGGATCCGGAGACACCGACCCAGGCGCGCGCGATCTGGACCCCGGCCATGATCTCGGCCTCTTCGGCCGCCCGCTTGATCGCCTCGATGGTGGCATCGACATTGACGATATTGCCTTTTCGCGTTCCCCGGTTTGCAGCCGAGCCCTTTCCGATGACATCCAGGGATCCGCTCGGACTCTGCTCGCCGATGAGGACGCAGATCTTGGAGGTTCCGATGTCGCAGGCGACGAGGAAGTTTTCCGGCTTAGCCATGGGGCGAGACACTTGCCGCTCCGGGCGTGGAGCTTTGGCCTCGTGAATTCACAGGCTGTGCCCCACCCCGTAAGCGCCTTCCAAAACGATCCGGTCAGCGAAACGAAGGTCGATTGTCCGCGCCTCCCAACCCCGACTTTGAATCAAACCACGCGCCGCGAGGAGAGTGTCAATTTTTTCCGGAGCGTCCCGCCGAAAAACTCGAACCGGCCTTCGGAAGATGGAATCCATCATACCGAAATCACCTTCGGGCAAGGCATCTATTTCCGAGAGGGCAGCGACGTACTCCGGACGGCGCTTGCGCAAGTCGTCGAGCAAACCGACCGCGTCCGCCAAACGGGCGCGATCGCCCGAGATGATCACGAAATCTCCCTTTTCCGCGCGAGGATCATACGGGGCAATCGTTTGGCCCCGGCCGTCGAGCCACCAGAGCAGATCGCTTTCCTTGAACAGAGCGGCAACGGTGCGCTCGGTGACGCGCACCGTCAGTCCGTCGGGAAAGCGCTTGGCGAGCGTCACCCGTTCGACCCAGGGGAGCTGCTGGAGTGCCGCGGCGGCTGGAGCGAGGTTGAGAGTGACCAGATTGCTTCCGCGCCAGCGCGCCAGGGCCTGGAGAATTTCTTCCGTCCGCGCGCGCCGGTTGCCGATCACCTCAAAGCGCTGAAGCGAAAAGAGCGAGCCGCGCAGAAAACGAAACGTGCCCGCGGCGGAGAGAAGAACCAATGCGGCGACGAAACCGACCCGAACCCAGCGAGCCCAGCGCCGGCGCCGACGGGGAAGTCGGTCGCGCCGGAGAAAGAGCGGCTCAGACTCGGCGCGGCGCACGCTTCAGGTACTCCTCTCCGACTCTGACGACGTCTCCGGCTCCGAGCGTCAGAAGGACGTCGCCGCTCCGGAGGGACCGCTCCACCTCATCGATAACCTTTTTGCGGTCAGGCACATACAGCAAGTTCGCCTGACCAGCGGCTCGCGCGGCGTTTGCGATCATTTCTCCCGAGATTCCCGGAATGGGCCTCTCTCGGGAGGGATAGACGTCGGTCACGATGGCTAAATCGCAGCCGACCAAAGCCTTTCCGAAGCGCTGCCAGAAGTCCTTCGTGCGCGAGTACAGATGGGGCTGAAAGAGAGCGACCAGCCGGCGATTGGGAAAGACCTGACGAGCCGCCGCCAGAGTCGCCTCGATTTCCGTCGGATGATGGGCGTAGTCATCGACGACCAGCACGCCGTCGCGCTCCCCTTTCGCCTCGAACCGCCGGATGACACCGGTGAACTGCGCGACCGCGCGCGCGATCGTCGGAAATGGAATCGAAAGCTCGCGCCCGACCGCGATGGCTGCCAACGCATTGGCGACATTGTGCCTTCCGGGCAGACTCAGCCGCACCGTTCCCAACAGCCAGGATCCCTCCCAGACCTCGAAGGTCGTGCCGGAAGCCTCGAGCTTGATCTCACGCGCCTTGAGGTTCGCCTCCTCCGAGACGCCGTACGTGATCACGCGGCGCGTGACGCGAGGCAAGATCCGGCGCACGCCCGGATCGTCGGCGCAAGCGACGACGGCTCCATAGAACGGAACGCGATTGGCGAAAATGGTGAAGCTCTCGAGGATGTCCTCCAGGTCCTTGTAGCAATCGAGGTGATCTTCCTCCACGTTCGTGATGACGGCCACGACCGGAGTCAGCTTCAAAAAAGACCGGTCGAACTCGTCCGCCTCCGCGACCAGAAAGTCTCCCTTCCCCAGCCGCGCGTTCGTCCCGAGGATTCGCACCTGGCCGCCCACGACGATGGTCGGATCAAAACCCGCTTCGGTGAGGACCATCCCGGTCAACGAGGTGGTCGTCGTCTTTCCATGAGTACCGGCGATCGCGACGCCTTGCTTCAGGCGCATGATCTCCGCCAGCATCTCCGCGCGGCGAATCACCGGCACTCCCCGCTCGCGCGCCGCCACGACCTCCGGATTCGAGTCCTCGACGGCCGAAGAGGTCACGACGAGATCTGCCTCTCGCACGTGAGAAGGATCGTGCCCATGGGCGATGCGGGCCCCGAGCTTGGTGAGGCGATCCGTGTTCTCGGAGCGCTGCAGGTCGCATCCCGAAATCTCGAGCGGCGTGGAGAGAAGCAGAATCTCGGCGAGGCCGCTCATGCCGACGCCGCCGGCTCCGACGAAATGGAGGCGGCGCAGCCGCAAAAATCTCACGCCTTCGCCTCCGCGTCGAACAGCACGTCGGCCAGGCGCCGAGCCGCATCGGGGACCGCGAAGGCGCGCACTCTCTCGCTCATCTGAACGAGGCGCGCCCGATTCGAGAATGCCTCGCGAACGGCCGCCGTGAGAGTCTCACCGGTCAGTCGCGCTTCCTCGATGACCACCGCCGCTCCGGCATCCGCGAAGACGCGGGCATTGGCAAGCTGGTGCCCGTGAGCCGCCGCCGCAAACGGGACGAGAATCGCGGGACGAGCCGCCGCGGCGAGCTCGGCGAGAGTCATTGCGCCCGCCCGGCAAACGACCAGATCCGCCCATCCCAACTCCTCGAACAACCTGGGTAGGAACGCTACCAGACGCCATCGGGGTGGATTCGACGCGTAGAGAGCGCGAGTCGCCTCCAGGTTTCGCTCGCCTGTCTGATGAATGACTTCGAGCCGGTCCGCCGCGAGCAGCGGCGCCGCTTCCGCGAGCGCTCGATTGAGAACGATCGAGCCCTGGCTGCCCCCAAACACGAGAAGCCGCTTCGTGGCGGACCGTGGATCCAGGGGCGCGACGGAGAAAAACTCCTGCCGGACGGGAGTTCCCGTCACCGTGCTTCCCTGTGCGAGCGCGGCGCCCGCGGCGCCGACACCAACGGCAGTCCGGGTCGCGAATCGGCTCGCGAGCCGGCTCGAAACACCCGGTTGGGCGTCGGAATCGTGAATCACCGTCGGGAGACGGAGGCTCCGGGCAGCCGCCAGGACGGGAACGGTGACATAGCCGCCCATTCCCACGACGGCGCGGGCCCGGTGTTTCCGCAACAGGCGCCGAGCCTGGAAAAACCCTGCGGGAAGCCCGGCAACCGCCCGAGCTTTCTGAAGCGCGCTCTTTCCGACGAACCCCGAGGCCTGGATCGCCTCCAGCGTGAACCCCGCCTCCGGCACGAGGCGACTCTCGAGGTCTCCCCCGGTCCCGACGAAGACGACGGGAGATGCCGGCCTGCGGGCGCGGATCTCGCGGCCCAAGGCGATCCCCGGAAAGATGTGGCCCCCGGTTTTTCCTGCGACGATCACGTATGCACCGTCGGCTCGATTGTTGTCTTTAGTCACGAGCTCACAGCTAACAGCTCGCAGCTATCAGCGGAGCCGTCAAGTTCGAGGGCAAAGTAAGAGTTGCCGGTCGCGATCGCTGCAACGCGCGAACTTCGGACTCCGCGCTTTGATCCGGCTGAAAGCTGGGAGTGGACAGCTGAAAGCTCGCAACGATCACGATTCCGCGACCTCGTGCTGCGAAATGTTCAAAATCAACCCCGCCGCAATCCAGGAGGCGACCAGTGAAGATCCTCCATAGGAGATAAACGGCAGCGGCAAGCCTTTCGTCGGGACGAGGCAGAGCACGACGCTCAAGTTGATGGCGGCCTGAACGACGAGGAGCGCCGTCGCGCCGGCTGCCAGAAACGCCGCGAACGAGTCCGGAGCGCGCCGCGCCGCCCGAATGCCGCGCCAGGCGACGATTCCGAACGCCAGGACGACTCCCAATGCTCCGACGAAACCCAGCTCCTCGCCGACGATCGCGAAGATGAAGTCGGTGTGGGGGTACGGAAGGAAGAAGAGCTTCTGACGCCCGCTTCCCAGACCGTTGCCCCACCAGCCGCCGGCCCCCACCGCGATCAGCGACTGCAACGCTTGAAATCCGCTTCCGAGAGGATCGGCGTCGGGCCGCAGAAACGCGAAGACACGCGCGCGCCGGTAGCTCGCCGAGACCGCCAGGACCGCGAGCAAAGGCACGAAGGCCGCCGCACCGAGCCAGAAATACCGCGGACGCACTCCGGCGAGCCAGAGGAGAATCCCGCACAACAAGACGTAGCAGGCCGCGGTCCCGAGGTCGGGTTCGATCACGACGACTCCGGCGGCGAGACCCGTGAAGATCACGGCGGGCAGCAGCGCCCGTTCCGGATCGCCTGAGGCCTGAGTCTTGCGCCCTACCTGATACGCAAGTACGAGTACGAGACCGATCTTCAGAAGCTCGGAGGGCTGAAGCGTCGCCGGCCCCAGCGAGATCCATCTCCGCGCGGAGTTGATCGGCGGACGAAAGAGCACCGCAACGCAGAGAAGCAAGGCCCCTCCGTAGGCGCCGTAGACCACGGTGGGCCGGCTGAAGAAGCGATAGTCGGTTCGGTAGATCACGAACGCGGCGAGCCCGCCCGTGACCAGAGCGGCGATCTGCTTGATCAGGTATCGATAAGGATTGCCGCCCAAAGCGCCGGCGGACACCGCGGATGCGCTGTAGATCATCACGCACCCGAAAAGCGAGAGGACCACCAGCACCGCGAAGAGAACTTTGTCGCTCGAAAGCTTACGTGCCATCGGAAGCTCCCGCCGCCGAAGCCGCGCGCGCCAGGGCGGCGAACCGCTCGCCCCGGTCCTCGAAGTCCCGAAACTGGTCGAACGAGGCGCAAGCCGGCGAGAGAAGAATGGTATCTCCCGCCCGCGCCAGCTCCCGCGCGCGAGCGACCGCCCGGGCCATCGTCTCGCATCGCTCGACGGCGACCATCCCCGCGAGGGCTCGCTCGATCGTCTCCGCCGCCTCTCCAATCGTCAGAACCTGGCGCACCGAGCGACGCAAAGCTTGCGCGAGCGCGGCAAAATCTCCGTGCTTGTCGCGGCCCCCCAGAATCAAAATGACGCTTCCCGGGGGATACCCCTCGAGCGACTTCTTCGTCGCGTCGACATTGGTGCCCTTCGAGTCGTCGATCCACCGGACGCCGTTTCTTTCGGCAACGAGCTCCGTCCGGTGCGGCAGCCCGCGAAACGTCGTCAGGCCGTGTCGAATCGCCTCTTCACTCGCCCCGGCACAGTCGGCGGCCGCGAGAGCGGCGAGCGCGTTCTCGAGATTGTGGACGCCCGAAAGCGATAGCGCGTCGGCCTGCAGGACGCGGCGCGCCGACCCCCGCGCCGCGGAGCAGATCCATCCGTCTTCGACCCACACGCCTCCGTCCACCGGCCGCCGTCGGGAAAAAGGAACCGGTCGCGCGCGAGCCCCCGATCCGACCGAAGCCGGATCGTCGGCGTTGATCACCGCAAAATCGCGAGGTGTCAGATTTCGAAAGATTCTCTGCTTCGCCAATACGTAGTCCGAAAACGTCTCGTAACGGTCCAGGTGATCGGGCGTGATGTTGGTGAGGA
>DATDNV010000022.1:0-3592 GCA_036518075.1 Thermoanaerobaculia bacterium | reverse complement strand
ACGGCGAGCGTCCAGCCGGGGAGATAGTCGGGGTTGGGAGTGGCACCGTTGTAGTTGTTGCGCAGAGGAGTGATGCTCGACTTGGAATAGGTCCGAACCGACCGGGTCGGCGAGTAGAGCGCCTCGGCGACGTCGTCGTCGAAGGTCAGGACGCGATTCAGGAAACGCTCGCGCCGCTGGCGGTCCGCGCCGATCCGGCCCTCGACCGAGTCGAGCCAGTCGCGAAGCGCGGGAGTCAGGTGCTGTCCTTTCGTTTCGTCGGGAAGGAGCCACCAGAACGCTCCCGCTCCCGCAAGCGCGCCGGCGCCCAACAAAAGAAAGTCGCGACGAGTTCTCGACCGGATCGTCCGCTCCGGAAGCTCGATCGGGATCTCTTCGGGCTCCGAAAGACGCTCGATGAGCGAGGGACGCTCGACGGGCCTGGCTCGCGCAGCGACTGGCGGAGTTTCGGCGGGCGCTCCGGCCGCCGCAGTCGGAACTGCGGGAGCGACCGGCTTCGGGACCGGTTCTTCCCGGAGCGAGGCCTCGGCTGCCGGTGCGGCGGACTCTTCGGCCTTCAGAGACGAAGGCGGCTCCGCTGGCGGCGCCGCCTCCTCCGATCGGGGCCGGCCCGGAAGCTCTCCCTTCGGCCGATCAGTCTCGTCCATGCTCTTGCCTCACGCGCCTCGACCAGCCGACGACCATCGATCGGAACGTGTCCCAGCCGTCGGCGAAAACCAGAACGATGTGCGGAATCACGAAGCTCGCGAAGATCACCATCACCCAGAAATGAACCACGCGCGCTCCGTCGTAATTGACGAAGAGCCGCTCGAGCCATCTCAGCTGAGTCGGCTTGTGCATCGCCCAGCCGCTCGCAATCGCCAGGAGACCCAGAACCGGCATCGCGAAGTAGGCGCCGCGCTGCAGCGCGTTGTACTTCGCGCGCAGAGGCGGATGCGGCCAGGGCCGCCGAAGGATTTTCGCAGGGATGACGCCGACGTAATAGCGAATCATGGCGAGGGCGTCGCGAAGATCGGATGTGCGCGGGAGAAGCGCCTTATAGCCTCCGCCGAGCGCAAGGCCGATTGCATACAAGAGCCCGTTGGCCATGAAGAGGTATGCGAAGAACCAGTGGAGCCGCAGAGACTGCGCGAGCCGAAAGATCCCCAGACCGATCCGGTTGTAAACCCACGCGCCGGGCATCGGATCCCGCGCGATCGCGGGCGCGTGCGTCACGGCCCAGACGCCGATGTCCGCCAGGTAGTCGGTGCTTCCGGTCCTGGCGTCGGGTGCGTGCTCATACACGGGCGACGCCCAGTAGATCGAAAGGCCACTCGCAATCAGGCCGAAGAGCAGGAAGACGTTGAGCCAGTGAGACAGCCGAACGAAGGCGTGGTGCTTGGGGACGATCTTCACCGGCTCCCCCGGTGAGTTCGTCCGAGAGCGCTGGCTCACGATGCGATTCTCCCCCAGGCTGTCGGAGAGCGCCACACGGTTCTGCCAGTCCCCTCTCCTCGCGGGTGAGGGCCAGGGTGAGGGGAGTTCAGAGCTGTGATCAGCCCGATCCTGGCTCCATTCAACCCCTCAGCCTGGATCTCCGCCGGAGAGCGGAAAAGACCGATGGGGCGAGCCGGCCGCGCTTCGAGCATTGGTTAGCATAACAATATATATATTGTTACCGATGAGTTCGCCTGCTGCGCCTTCAGGCGATCCGAGGCACGGTCAGCAAAAGCGAGGCACAGCTCTCCTTCACGGCCTCAGCGGTCACCGACAGGATGCACCGGGGCTCGGGGAACGCGTAGCAGCGGTCGCCCTTGCACGGGTTGCAAGGAAAGTCGTTTTGGACGACGCGGTGAACTCCCTGCCAGGGTCTCCAGGTACTCGAGTCGCTCGAGCCGAAGATGACGACGACCGGCCGTCCGACCGCTGCTGCAACGTGCGCCGGCCCGCTGTCGTTGCCGATGAAGATCGCCGCGCGGGAGGTCAGGGCGATGAGCTCCCGCAGATCGAGCGCGTCCGCGCCCAGGACGACGGCGGGCGGCGGGAACAGGCGTCGCGCCTCCTCCGCCATGCTCGCGTCGCCCGGACCCAGGCGAACGACCGGGACGATCCCATGCGCCTGGACGAGCCAGCTGCCGATCTCGGCAAAGCTCGCCAGAGGCCAGCGCTTGGTGAACGCCGTCGCGCCGGGATGAAGGAGCGCAAACGGGGCGTGGAGATCGCCACCGTGCTCCGCGAGCTTGCGGGACGCGGAGGCCATGGCGTCCGGCTGAGGAAAGAGCTGGGTGCCCGGAATCGGTCCCCGCTCGAGTCCGGTCCAGTAGAACTGGGTCAGCCGGTGCTCGACCGTGTGCACTTTTCTCGTACCGTAGAAGGTTTCCGGATCCGGCACGCGCACGTTGTAGAGAAACGAGTACTGGGAGCTCTCCCACCCGACCCTCACCGGAGAGCCGGACAGCGCAGTGTAGAAGACGGATCGCGGCCCTCCATGTTGGTTGTAGACGACACGGAAGCGGTTCCGGCGGATCGAGGCCACCGTTTCTCCGAAGGTTCGCGCCGGAAGGACGTTCTCGACGGCGGGATTTCCCTCGAGCAGCGGCGCGAGGCCGGGCTCGACCGCGACGGTGACTCGAAGGTCCGGCCGTGAACGATGGAGCGCCCCCAGAGCCGGGGTCATCAGGACGACATCGCCCAGCGACCGCAA
The DNA here is from genome assembly GCA_036518075.1 of Thermoanaerobaculia bacterium. Classification (GTDB taxonomy): domain Bacteria; phylum Acidobacteriota; class Thermoanaerobaculia; order UBA5066; family Gp7-AA6; genus DATDNV01. The sequence goes on along the minus strand of DATDNV010000022.1, from coordinate 909 downwards.
GCGGATGATCAAGACCCGGGCGCCCAACGGGAGGCGGGAAAGGATCTCCGAGTGTCGCGGCGCGGATGCTTTCATAACGACGGGACGACCCTGCCTATACCAAAGATTACGGGTGGATTGGACCAAGGGGCAATCCAGGAAGCCCACCGACATCGTATAGGCTTTTCGCGAAAGCATTGACCAGCAGATGAAGCCTTCCACTCGACGACGCGCCTTTGTCGCTGCGCTCCTGGCGCTTGCGGCGGCACCCTTTTCCGCTTTGGCGCAGGACGGGAGCGCGCCGCCATCCCCCGGCCCGCCGCGCCGCCCCCGGATCGGCCTCGCTCTCGGGGGCGGCGGCGCCCGGGGTTCCGCGCATATCGGAGTGCTCAAGGTGCTCGAGGAGATGCGAATTCCGATCGACGTGATCGCCGGAACGAGCATGGGCTCGGTGGTCGGTGGGCTCTACGTCGTGGGCTATTCGCCGGAAGGCCTCGAGAAGGTCGTCCGCAAAGTCGACTGGGAAAACATCTTTGTCGACACCGCCCCCCGACACGACACGGCCTTCCGCTTCAAGTCGAACGACTACCTTTCCCCGCCCGGACTGACCCTGGGGTTCCGCAAAGGAGGGCTCGCGCTCCCCGCCGGCCTCATCGCGGGGCGAAAGATGAGCTTTCTGCTCAACACGCTGACCCTTCCGGTGATCGGCATCGAGAAGTTCGACGATTTGTCGATACCCTACCGCGCGGTCGCGGCCGACGCGCGGACCGGTGAGCCGGTGCGGCTCTCTCAAGGAAGCCTCGCCCGCTCGATTCGAGCGAGCATGGCGATTCCGATCGTCTTTACGCCGGTTTCCGTCGACGGGCGCCTCTTGATCGACGGCGGCGAGGCCGAGAACCTTCCCGTCCAGACGGTGCGCGCGATGGGGGC